>JAAYZL010000286.1 GCA_012514855.1 Clostridiales bacterium | reverse complement strand
CGAGGACGACGATGAGGCGTATGAGGAGGAAGACGAGGAGGAGAAGGAGTAATCATCCCTCTTTGTCCCAGGGCGACGAGAGCCAGGGCCGCCCTGCCGGAAGGCGGGGCGGCTTTCTTATGCGTTGACAGAAATTCCGTGGTATAATGCCAAGGAAGAATATTCATTACACTTTCCGCGACAAGCGGGGAGTGGCTGCCTGTCGATGGCCCGCGCCCGCCGAGCGGATGCCGGCGGGTATTTTCATGTCATTCGCCGCGGTGCTTTTCCCAATAATCGCGCCATTTGCGCCATGAATCAAGTTCCTCCTCGTTCATCTGCATCAGCGCGATATTCTGCCTAACGCCGCCCGCCGGGTTCTCCGTCGGGGTGAACCATACCTCGAAATGCGGCAGCGGCCTGATCTCGCCGTCGATCCTGATCTTCCCGGCCCCGGCCCAGTGTCCGACCTCGCCGGTGGGCAGCTCCAGCCGCAGCCCCTCGAAGGGGAATAATTTGGGCGCGAATTCCGCTCCGAACACGGGAAAGCGCAGAAAATAGCCGGGTGAATCGAACACATGTCGCTCCGGGCGCCGCGAACCCGGCAGTATCTCGGCGTCCGGAAAGCGCACGCGCCAGCCTTTTCCCTCCTCCGCGGATATGCGCCGCGGGCGTTCAAGGAGGACATAGCGCCCCCGGCCGTTGTCCCACATCGCGCCGAGCCCCACGTCGGGAATCTCGCAGAGCGCCGCGTCGAAGCCGCGGGCCAATATCGTCGCCTCGATTCCCCGGCCACGCCCGCCGGCGGAATAGACGCCCGCCTTGCACGGATTCGTCATGCCGTTGAGCCCTTCGTCGAACCTCGGCGGCTCCCCGTCCGCCACCATCCCGGCGCGGCCCGCGCGCGGCTGTTCCACTTCCTCGTCCGAGCTCCATACGACCTCGGCCTCGCTCTCCTCCGGGAAGCCGCAGGCGGCGGTTCCGTCGAACTTGAGCGCCTTCGCGAGCTGGTGGACGGCGGTTTCCGCGAAGAACGCGTCCTCGCTTACCTTGACGCCCCGCATTTGCCTGTCGCGCAGGTTTTCGAGCGCGTCCCACTCCTCTTGCGTCTTGAAGAGCGGCCGCCAGAGCTCCTCTATGTACGGCGGAACCCCTTCCTCCAACTCGTCCGCCGAGCCGAACAGCAGCGCCGACTGCCGCTGACCGTCCGAAAGCCTGAGCATCGACACGTCGCTGTCATACCCGCAGATCGTCAGCGCGGGCATGCCGCTCAACCGCGCGTACGCGTCCAGGAGCGCGTTCGCCGGCTCCGGCCCCGCGGGGTCGACGAGAACCCCGTTCAGCACGTAGAACCGGTCGCCGCCGTTTATGCGCAGTTCCAGCCCCGTATCCTCCCCCCCGGCGACCTCCGCGACCGCCTTTTTGAGATGCCCGACCGCCGCCGAGAGCCGCCCCTTCTTCGGGATCAGCGCGCTCATGAAGGTGTTTCCCATCCTTTTCCACCCCTCCTTCGCAAAAAACGAAGCGGCCTCCCGACCGCTTCGCAAATGTGTTCCTACGCCCCCTCGGACTTCGCCTCCGGCAGCGCCTTCTTCTGCCGCTTGGGCTTCGGCTCGGTGATCTGGCCGCGGATCAGCACCGGCTTTTCGCCGTTCATGACCGCGTCCTCGGTGATGATGCACTTCTTGATGCCCTCCATCGACGGAAGCTCATACATCGTGTCGATCATCACGCTCTCGATGATCGCCCGGAGCCCGCGCGCGCCGCTCTTGCGGCCGAGCGCCTTTTTGGCGATCGCGGTCAGCGCCTCGGGCGTGAACTCGAGCTCGACGTTGTCAAAGCTCAACAGCTTCGCGTACTGCCTGGCGAGCGCGTTCTTCGGCTCGGTCAGTATCTTGATCAGCGCGTCCTCGTCGAGCTGCGAGAGCGTCACGATGACCGGGAGCCTGCCGACGAACTCGGGGATCAGCCCGAACTTCAGGAGGTCCTCCGGCCTCAGCTGCGCCATGACCTCGTCGCTGGTGCGCTCGCTCTTTCCGCGAATCTCCGCGCCGAAGCCGAGCACCTTCTTGCCGATGCGGTTTTCGACGATCTTGTCGACGCCGTCGAACGCCCCGCCGCAGATGAACAGGATGTTCGTCGTGTCGATCTGTATGAAGTCCTGGTGCGGGTGCTTGCGCCCTCCCTGCGGGGGTACGCTCGCGACGGTTCCCTCCAGAATCTTGAGCAGCGCCTGCTGCACGCCCTCGCCGCTGACGTCGCGCGTGATCGACGGGTTCTCGCTCT
>JAAYZL010000033.1 GCA_012514855.1 Clostridiales bacterium | reverse complement strand
CGGGAACTCAACCTCCCGGAGGGCATCCGCGGCGCGATCGAGGAGGCGATCCGTGCGTGCGAAATCGAGATGGACGACGACGCGGAGTCGATCATCACGAACCAGCGCTACGCAACCATCAGCCGGCTCGTGTCGACGTCCGTCAAAAAGGGCAGGCCGAAGGGCGCGCTGACGGCGTCGGACAGGATCGACCGCGTGCTGACGAACCGCGTGCTGGGGCTTCCGGTCTTCGCGCTGATCATGTTCCTCGTCTATTACATCTCGGTCACGACGATCGGGACGATCGTGACCGACTTTACGAACGACACGTTCGTCGGGGCGTGGATTCAGGCGCCGGTCGTCGGATGGCTCGAGGGATTGGGCGTTGCGGGCTGGCTCGTCGGGCTGATCGGCGACGGCATCATCGGCGGCGTCGGCGCGGTGATCGGCTTCGTGCCGCAGATGCTCGTGCTGTTTCTGATGCTGGCGATCCTCGAGGACGTCGGCTACATGGCCCGCGTGGCGTTTATCATGGACCGGATCTTCAGGCGGTTCGGGCTCTCCGGAAAATCCTTCATCCCCATGCTCATCTCCTCCGGCTGCGGCGTGCCGGGCGTCATGGCGTCCAGAACCATCGAGAACGACCGCGACCGCAGGATGACGATCATGACCACGACGTTCATCCCGTGCGGCGCGAAGATGCCGGTCGTGGCGCTGATCGCGGGCGCGATGTTCCACAACGCGGGCTGGGTCGCGACGGCGGCGTATTTCATCGGCGTGCTGGCGGTCGTCGCGAGCGGCATCCTGCTCAAGAAGACGCGGATGTTCGCGGGCGACCCCGCGCCGTTCGTCATGGAGCTGCCCGCCTACCACGTGCCGGCCGCGGAGAACGTGCTGCGCAGCACCTGGGAGCGCGGCTGGAGCTTCATCAAGCGCGCGGGCACGGTGATCGTGCTGGCGAGCATCTTCATCTGGCTGACCTCGAACTACGGCTGGGCGCCCGCGAAGGTGGATACAGCGGCCGCGGAGGGGACGGAGGTCGTTGAGGTCGCGGAGGGGCCGCTCGTGTTCGGCGCGGTCGGGAACGCGGACCAGAGCCTGCTCGGGAGATTCGGCGGCGCGATCGCCCCGGTGTTCGAGCCGCTGGGCTTCGGGAACTGGAGGCCGACGGTCGCGACGCTGATGGGTCTCGTCGCGAAGGAGGAGGTCGTGGGAACCTTCGGCGTGCTCTACGGCGTCGTCGACGACGAGGGCGGGGACGCGGCGATGGCGCTGCTGGAGGAGGGCGAGTCGGCCGACGAGATCGAACAGGGCCTCTCGCCGATCGCGCGGAGCTTCGCGGAATCGAGCGGGGGCTTCGGGAAATTGGCGGCGTTCGCGTTTCTGCTGTTCAACCTGCTGTGCGCGCCGTGCTTCGCGGCGATCGGCGCGATCCGGCGCGAGATGAACAGCGCGAAGTGGACGTGGCTCGCAATCGGCTACCAGACGCTGTTCGCGTACCTGGTGGCGTTCGTCGTCTACCAGATCGGGCGGATGTTCGCGGGAGGGTTCACCGTCGCGAGCGCGGTCGCGCTGGCCGCGCTGGCGCTGACGGTCTACCTTCTGGCGCGCATTAACCGCTATGACGAAAACCACCCGACCCGGAAGGTCGGCCTCGGGGCGTAGAAGAAGGGGTTCTGCGCCCACAACCGCAAGTGCAATAAGCTCCCCCCGGAGCGGGCGGCGGAAACAACAACCGCCGCTGCGAAGGGGGGAGCAGTTCATTTCATTTAAAAGATCCGCTTGAGCCAGTAAAAGCCCCAGCTGCCGGCCTCGCGCGCGCGGTTCATCCACTTTACGGAGAGCGGCTTCGGGGACTCGGCGGGGATGCCGGATGCCTCGATGCCGAGGTCGCGCGCCGTCCACAGCGAGCGCTCGAGGTGGTAGTCGCTGGTGACGACGATCGCGCTCTTCCAGCCGTTCCTGCGCATGATCTCGTGCGCGTTGCCCAGGTTCTCCCACGTGTCGGTCGAGCGGGGCTCCGGAAAAACGCGGCTTTCGGGGACGCCTCTTTTCACGAACCAGTTCCGCATGGCCTCGGCCTCGGTGGTCGGCTCGTCGGGCCCCTGGCCGCCGCTGACGATGATGTTCCGGGCGAGCCCGGCCTCGTAGGCCCCGAGCGCGGACTCGCAGCGGTAGCGCAGCGTGTCCGACAGGTTTCCGCTCATGTGCACCCGCGCGCCGAGCACGATGATGCAGTCCGACGCGACGACAGTCCGCTCCGCGGACGCGCGCCACGCGACCAACCCGACGAGCGCCGCGGCGAACGCGAAACCCAGCGCCGCCAGCGCGAGCAGCCATTTCATCAAGCGCATCTTCTCCTCCAAGGGGCCGACCGCACGGGATACCGCGCGGGCTCCCGGGCGGCCGGCGCATCAATCCCCAGCCGCGGCCGGGACATCCATCCCCAGCCGCGGCTGACGCATCAATCTCCGTCCCGGCCGGGGTGTCAATCCTCGGTCAGGAACGCGGCGATCGCCTCCATGGTCTTCGTGCGGTTGGGGATGAGCACGGACATGCCCGAGACGGTCTTCGATTTGTAGCCGTTGTTGATGGGAATCCGCAGTTCCTCGAGCTCCGCGTCCTTGAGCGAGAACATCGCCGGGGCGAGCAGCATCACGTCCTGCAGCGTGAGGTTCGTGAACACGTTGTCGATGTTCGCCATCGCGAGCGCCGCGAGCTCCATCATCGACATGTCGGTCAGCTTGTCGAAGATCTTCATGACGACCTCGCGCTGGCGCGCGGTGCGGCCGAAATCGCCGTCCTTCGTGCCGTAGCGGTAGCGCGCGTAGGCCTGCGCCTGCTTGCCGGTCATCAATTGCTCGCCGGACTTCTTCAAAAACCCGTCGCTGGCGCTGATGCCGAGAACCTTGTTGTCCTCCTTGATGACGGCGTTGATGCGGTCGACGTAGTAGTCGCTCTCGACCGTCAGCGTGATGCCGCCGAGCTGGTCGATCAAATTGGCCAGCATCGAGAAGTTCACGCCGACGTAGTAGTCGATGTGTATCCGGAAGTTCTTCTCGATGGTCTTCATCAGAAGCTCCGCGCCGCCGAATACGTACGCCGCGTTCAGCCGGTTGTTCTTGCGGCCGGGGATCTCGACGTAGATGTCGCGCATCAGGCTCATGAGCTTGATCTTGTTGTTCTCGGGGTCGACGGTCAGGATGATCATCGTGTCCGAGCGGCCGGTCTTCTGGCCGGGGCGCGCGTCGATGCCCACGAGCAGGATGTGCTTCATCTCGTTGACGCGCGCGAGCGACGCCTCGAGCGATTCGTTGACCTGGTCGTCGGTGAAGTCGATCTGTTCGCCCGGCTCGAGAAGCACTTCCTCCAGGTAGCCGTCTTCGTCGACGGTGACCGAGGAGGCAAACGCGGCGGAAAAGATGAGGGCGACGGCCAGCGCGGCCGCGAGCGCGCCTTGGAACAACTTCTTCATTGGTTACACCTCGTACAATTTTTTCTCACAGTTTTTGACGAGCAAACCGACCGAACGGTTGCGTCCTAACAATAATATTACACCCCGGCGGCGCGGGAGTAAAGCGTCCGGAGTGATAATTAACGGTGCTCTCTATAGAAACGCATATTTTTGCAACAATGTGCGGCATAACGATGCTTCTCCCCCCGTAGCGGTGGTTTTGGTATTTCCACCGTCTACTCCGGGAGGGGCATATCGCGCCCATGCGCGGCGGCGGGGGTATTGCCGTCCCGAATCCGGCGGGGTCTTTTATGTCCCCCGCACCGTTCTCTCCGGCGGGCCTTTCGCGCCCCGGTCCACGCTCCGATATCGGCGGGGTTTTCCGTCCCCGCCCCGATCCCGCCTCCCAATTTGCACAGCCCGCCCTTGCCGTTCGTGCAAATTGCACTACGTCGTCGCGCGGATCGTCAGCCGCGGCTTGATCGCGATCTGCTGCGGCTGGCTGTAGGGCATCTCGACCCTGTGCATCAGTATCCGGACGGCGATCGAGGCCATGTCGTCGTACGGCGCGGCGACGGTCGTCAGCCCGCCGTCGACGTACTCGGCAATCGCGATGTCGTCGAGCCCCATCACCGCGATGTCGCCGGGGATGCGCAGCCCCGCCTCGTGGATCGCGTGGATCGCGCCGACGGCCATCTGGTCGTAGCTGGCGTACACGGCGTCCGGAAGCTGCTTCATCGCGAGGATTTCCTTCATCCGAAGATACCCGCCGCGCTCGAGCCGCTCCTTGCCCACGCGCACGAACTCCGGGTTGATCTCGGCCTTGAGGCCCCTCATCGTCTTTACAAAGATGCCGCGGCTGTTGACGGTATTCATGTCGCCGATGAACGCGATGCGCCTGTACCCCCTGTGCAGCAGGTGCTCGACGGCCATCGCGTTCCCGCGCCCCTCGTCGACGTACAGGCAGTCGAAGTCCATCGTCGGGATGTAGTTGGGCGTGATGAACATCACCGGGATGCCGGCCGCGCGCACGGCCGCCATCAATTGGTCGGACGCCTCCTCCGAGTCGCCGAGCACGATGAGCAGGCAGCGCATGCCGAAGCCCGCCATCTGCTGCACGGCGCGCGCGGCCTCGCTCTGCTCGAAGTTCGAGCTCATCGTCGCGACCGAAAAGCTCTTCTGCCGGAACCGCTCGGCGAGCGAAAACACCAGCCGCGTGTAGTAGTCCGTCAAAATGTCCGGAATGACGATGCCGGCGGCGTTCGACGGCGCCTTCGCGCTGACCTGTATCGCGCGGCGCTGATACCCGAGCCGCTCGGCGACCTCGGCGACGCGCGCCTTCGTCTCGACGCTGATCGCGGGGTGATTGTTCAAAACGCGCGAAACCGTCGCCACGCTGACGCCCGCCTCCTTGGCGATGTCCGAAAGGTAGACCATATCCATCCCACCCCCGCCCGCGATACCAGCATTATACCGCCCCGCGCGCCTGCGCGCAAGCGCAAATTTGCACCTTTTCCGGAGATTTTCCAAACTTATTTTGCGCAACCGTTGCATTGTGCTTGCATTTTGACGGCAAATGGACTATCATACCGATAGAGAATATCAAAAGGGGTGGAACCGATGAAATCCAAAGCCGGGTTTGTCGTATTCGGAACGCACAAGGACGGCCTGCTCGATCCGATGGGCGCGCCGTTCATCGATGAAAAGCTCATTGAAAATTCGAAGGCCGCGCTTCGCAGGCGCGACGTCGAGCTCGCCGAGTGGCCCATCGTGATCGCCAACAAGGCGGAGGCGAAGGAGGCGCTCCAGTCGTTTAAAAAGGACGACTCCATCGACGCGCTGATCCTGTGCACCGGCACGTGGATCTGGTCGGGGCTCATGATCGCCGCGGTCCGCGACTTTGCCGCGAGCGGCAAGCCGATCGTGCTCTGGACGCACGCGGGCTCGCAGGGCTGGCGGCCGGTCGGCGGCTTCGTCATGCACGGAACTTTGCTCGAGGTCGGCATACCGCACCTGTTCGTCTACGCGTCCGCGGACGAGGACGATCAGGTCGACAAAATCGCGTGCTACTGCCGCGCGGGCCGGCTCAAGGCAAAGCTCAACATGTCGACGATCGGCGTGTTCGGCGGCCGCGGCATGGGCCAGGCGTGCGGCGTCGCGGACCCGTCGCAGTGGATGCGCGTGTTCGGCGTCGATATCGACTCCCGCGACACGACGGAGCTTTTGCAGACCGCGCGTGCCGTCACGGACCAGGAGATCGGCGAGGTTCTCCCGAAGATCGCCGCGCTGTTCGGCGAGGCGCCCGAGATGACGGACACCTCCCGGCGCTCGATCGCGCTGTACATAGCGCTCAAAAAGCTGATCGCGAAATACGGCTTCGATTTCTACACGATCCAGTCGTTCCCCGGCCTCGGCGACGACTACGGCGCGACGTGCTTCGCGCAGAGCCTGATGCTCGACGACGGCGTGCCGACCTCGACGCTCTCGGACTTCAACACCGCGATGACGGTCTACCTCCTGACGAACCTCAGCGACCGGCCCGTCTACTACGGCGACCTGCAGCACGTCGACCGGAAGGCGCGCGAGGCGAAGATCATCGGCGACGGCGCGGTTCCCCCGTCGCTCGCCGACGACCGCGACCCCGCGGGCTTCGCCGGACACGGCATCCCGACCGAGGGCGCGGCGGGCGGCCTGTCGGTCAAGCTGACGTGCTCCCCCGGCCCCTGCGCGCTCGCGCGGCTCGGCCGCATCGAGGGCGAGTTCGTGCTGGTGGTCGCCAAGGGCGAGGTGTTCGTGCCGGACAACCTCGAGGAGCGCAAGCTCGAGTGCGGCATACCGTTCTGGCCGCACGCGTTCGTCAAGCTCGACGACTCGGTCGACATCGACACGCTGCTCGAGTACTACATGAACGAGTACGGCGTGCTCGGCTACGGCGAGCACCTCGTCGAGGAGCTCGGCGCGTTCTGCGAGGTCATGGGCATTCAGTTTATCGAGGCATAATTATGCAAAGGCTGTATGTGGACGAATTTCACCCGAAGAGCGAGCTCGTGACGGCACAGCACCCGTTTGAATTGCCGCCGTTCCCGGTCGTCGACATGCACGCGCACTTCGGCCCGCTGCTCCTGGGCGACGACTACGAGCAAAAATTCGACACGCGCCGCTCCTGCGAACTGCTTCGCGAGATGGGCATAGAGCGAATCCTCTGCCTCGAGCTCGTCTGGGGCGCGGGCTACGACCGGCTGCTGCGCAAGCTCGAACAGTCCGACGGCATGATCTTGCCGGTCGGCTCGGTCGACGTCTCGCGCGCGATGGAAAAGGACTTCGAATCCACCGCCTGGCGCCAGCTCCGCGACCTGAAGGCGAAGGGCGGCGTCGCGGTCAAGCTCTGGAAGAACATGACGCTGATGGGCGAAAAATACTTCGGCAGAAACCTGCGGCTCGACGACGAGCGCTACGAGCCGGTCTGGAGCGCGGCGGGCGAGCTCGGCCTGCCGATCGTCATCCACGTCGCCGACCCGCCGTGCTTTTTCCGCCCGACCGACCCGGAGAACGAGCACTTCGTGTGCCTGTCGAAGCACCCCGAGTGGTCGTTCTTCCGCCCCGGCATCCCGTCCTTCGACGAGCACATGGAGATGCAGGAAGCGGTCGTCCGCGCGCATCCCGGCACGACCTTCGTCGTCGCGCACGTGGGAAGCTACGCCGAAAACCTCGGGCGCGTCGGCGAGTGGCTCGACCGGTATCCGAATATGTACGTCGACACCGCCGCGCGCGTCGACCAGCTCGGCCGCCAGCCGTACACCGCGAGGGCGTTCATCGAGCGGTATCAGGACCGCGTGCTGTTCGGCACCGACTACGAGGGGCACTTTGGCGAAAAGCGCACCCGCGGATTCTACCACACGCACTTCCGCTTCTTTCAGACGCTCGACGAGTATTTCGAGCACCCGTTCCCGGACTTTCTCGGCCAGTGGCGCATCTGCGGGCTGGGGCTTTCGGAAGAGGTTCTGAAAAAGCTGTACCGCGACAACGCCCGGCGCGTGTTCGGGCTGTAGGGAGGCTCATGTACAACGCATTTGACCCCAACAAATCGGCGCGGAACTACAACTGCCGCGCGCGAGAGAGCGTCGTAAACGGCGTCCGGCAGCTCTCGCTCGACAACCGGTTTCTGCACATTTCGGTGCTCCCCGGAAAGGGCACGGACATCGTCGAGTTCCTGTACAAGCCGCTCGACCTCGACGTGATGTACCACTCGTGGACGGGCGTCCGCGACCCCGCGCGGCGCATGCCGACGTCCCCCGACCCGGCCGGCGTGTTCTTCGACACGTACGAGGGCGGCTGGCAGGAGCTGTTTCCGTCCATCGGCACGGCGACGACCTATCGCGGCGCGAAGCTGCCGTTGCACGGCGAGGTACACTCGCTGAACTGGGATTACGCAATCGAGAAGGACACCGAGGAGGAGGTCACGGTCAAGTTCTGGGTGCGCACGATCCGCACGCCCTATCTGCTCGAAAAGTGGCTGACGATCAAGGCGGACGAACCCGCGCTTTTCATCCGCGAGCGCGCGACGAACGAGGGCCGGGTTCCGCTGCAATTTTCGTGGGGGCACCACCCGGCGCTCGGACCCGCGTTCCTCGACGGCAGTTGCACGATCGAGCTCCCCGGCGACCGTTTGATGCTGCACCCGTACCCCGGCACGCGGCTGAACCATGACGGTGACTACCGCTGGCCGAACGCCGTGCTCGACGACGGAACGCCGATCGACCTGTCGAAGGTGCTCCCGCCGGAAAAGAAGTGCACGATGGAGTTCGGCGTTGCCGGCCTGCAGGAAGGCAGCGTCGAAATCCGCAACCACGGCTACGGCCTCGCGTTCGGGCTCAAGTGGGACGTGAAACAGCTCCCGTGCCTGTGGTTCTGGGAGCCGGACTGCGGCGGCGAGGACTACCCCTCCTACGGCCGCGACTATTGCCTCGGCGTCGAGCCGTGGACAAACCTGCCGGAGCCGCTCTCCTCGCTCGCCGAGCGCAACGCGGGCGTGCCCATCGCCCCCGGAGAGGCGAGGGAACTCGAGCTCATTGCATATTGCCGGACCTTCCAATGAAAAAACGCCCGGATGGGCGCTCGGCGTGTCGACACGGCATTGCGGGAATTTTCAGCAGGCTGCGTTATTCCAATTTCCACCCGAAATCTCCGTGATAGATCATATTCTTCGCCATGCCGCCGTCGACGGTGATGTTCTGCGCGGTGATGAACGACGCGTCGTCGCTCAAGAGGTACATCGCCGCGCTCGCGATGTCCGAAGGCCGCCCGACGCGGCCGACCGGGTGCTGGCGGCGGTCGGAATCGGAGTGCTCCGAATTTCCGACCTCGATCCAGCCGGGGCTCACGCTGTTGACGCGGGCGCGCCCGGAAAGGCTCACCGCCATCGCGTGCGTCAAGGCGGAGATCGCGCCCTTCGCGGCGGAGTAGCTCTCGGTGAACGGCTGCGACATCGAGGCGCGCGTCGACGAGATGTTGACGACCGAGGCGCCGGGATTGAAGTCGTCCCAGAACAGCTTCGTCAGGTAGTACGGGGCCGCCGCGCCGACCCGGAACACATACAGAAAGTCGTCATACCCGCAGCCGGGCAGCCCGCCGCGCGTGAGGCAGGCGTTGTTGACGAGGAAGTCGAGCTTTCCGAGCTTTTCGACAAACGCGCGGCGGAAGTTTTCAAGGCATGAGGGATCGGCCAAATCCCCCTGAAATTTCATCGCGCACGGAACTTCCACCGGCAGCCGGTCGATCACCGCGACAGCCGCGCCCGCCTCCATGAGCGACCGCGCGATCTCGCGCCCGATGCCGCGCGCGCCGCCGGTCACGACGGCCGTCCTGCCGGAAAAATCGCGGCGCACGCTACATCCTCTCCGGCGCGTCGAGCCCGATCAGCCAGAGCGCCTGTTTGATCACGTCGCGCGAAACCCTCGTCAGCATCAGCCGCGCCGCGCGCGCGCCGGGGTCGTCGTCCAAAATCCGCCGCTCGTAGTAGAACTTGTTGAACGCCTGCGCGAGGTCGGCCGAAAAGCGCGTGACCATCGACGGCTCCGAGCGCTCGAGCGCCGACTTCAAGACCTGCGGGAACTGCTCGATCAGCCTTATGACCTCCTGCGCCTCCGCATCGGCAAGCTGGGAAAAATCGGGCTCCGCCTGCGCGTCGTCCGCCTTCCTGAGCACCGAGCACGCGCGCGCGTGCGTGTACATCACATACGGCCCGGTCTCGCCGTCGAAGTTCAGCGCGCGGTCCCACCAGAAGTCGATGTCCTTGATGCGGTTGTTGTACAGCGCGAAGAACACGACCGCGCCGACGCCGATCTGCCGCGCGATTGCGCCCTTGTCCCCGAGGCCGGGGCTCTTCTCCTCGATGATGCCGCGCGCCTTCCGGACGGCGGTCTTGAGCAGCTCGTCGAGGTACACGACCCGGCCCTCGCGGGTCGAGAGCGTCTGGCCCTCGAAGGACACCATGCCGAACGACACGTGCTCGCAGGCCCTCGCCCAGTCGTAGCCCATCAGCTCGAGCACCTTGAAGAGCTGCCTGAAGTGCATGTCCTGCTGATACGCGACGACGTAGAGCGAGCGGTCGAAGTCGTAGGTGTCCTTGCGGTACTTCGCGGCGGCGAGGTCGCGCGTGAGGTACAGCGACGCGCCGTCCGAGCGCAGGATCAGCGCCGGGGGCATGCCGTAGGGCTCGAGGTCGACGATCTGCGCGCCCTGATCCTCCCTGAGCAGCCCCTTTTCCCGCAGCTCCTCGACGACCGGCGCCATCTTGTCGTTGTAAAAGCTCTCGCCGGCGTAGGAATCGAACGTCACGCCGAGCAGCTCGTAGGTCTTTTCGGCGTCCTGGAGCGTCACGTCCTTGAACCAGTTGAAGATTTCAAGCGCCTCCGGGTCGCCGTCCTCGATTTTCTTGAACCACGCGCGGCCCTCGCCCTCGAGCGCAGGGTCGTTTTCGGCCTCCTTGTGGAAGCGCACGTAGAGCTTGACCATCTCGTCGACGCCGCCGGCCTCCACCGTCGCGCGGTCGCCCCAGCGCCTGTACGCCGCGATCATCTTGCCGAACTGCGTGCCCCAGTCGCCCAGGTGGTTCACGCCGACCGCGCGCCAGCCGAAGAACCCATACAGCCGATATAAGGAATTCCCGATCATCGTCGTCGACAGGTGGCCGATGTGGAAGCGCTTCGCGATGTTGATCGAGCTGTAGTCGATGACGGCGCACCGGCCCCGGCCGCTCCCGTCCGAGCCGTAATGGTCGCCCTCGGAAAGCGCGCGAGAGAGCACCTCCCGGGCGTAGGTCGCGCGGTCGATGAAGAAGTTCAGATACCCCTTGACCGACTCGATCTTCGCGAGGAACGGCGCCGAGACGCTCCCCGCGAGCGTGTCCGCGATCGCCGCCGGGGATTTCCGGAGCGCCTTCGACAGCTTGAAGCACGGGAACGCGTAGTCGCCGAGCTTCGTGTCCGGCGGGATTTCGAGCATATCGGCGATCTCCGCGGCCGGCAGTCCGGCCCCGGGGATATTTAGGAGGATGCGGTCGGCAATCGCGAGCCTGAAGTCCATCGGAAAAACACTCCCATTCGAAATATATACGCGAGTATAGCCCGTTTTCGGGGCCCGACGCAAGCCGAGCGAGGTTAATTTGGGGTCATTCGTCGCCGTTGGGCGCGTCAATTTCCAGGGGGACGCTCCCCTCGGGGGGGACGCTCCCCTCGAGGGGGACGCTCCCCTCG
>JAAYZL010000285.1 GCA_012514855.1 Clostridiales bacterium | reverse complement strand
GCAGAGGGCCGCGAGCGCCTTCGAGAGCCCCGTCAGCGGGCGCAGCATCGTCAGCACGAGGCGCGCGAGATCACCGAGTTGGAGCCGGGCGTCTTCCGCGTCGCCGGGCACGCGGGGCTCGACGCGCTCGGCGAGAAGCTCGGCGTCGTGATCCCCGAGAACGACGAGATCGACACGTTCGGCGGGCTGATCGTCAACGAGCTCTCGAACGTCCCCGAGGACGGCGCGACCTTTGACATCGAGCTCTACGGCATGCGCGTGCACGTCGACGAGGTCGCCGACCGGCGCGTCGAGTGGACGACCGTCCGCCTGATCCCCCCGGAGAAGGAGGAGGCCGCGAATCCCTGACCCAACGCCCCGACATGCGAGGGAGTGATACGATGCAAAAGCGAAGGCGGCCCGCACACGGCTCGCGGGCGATCCTTGTATTCCTGCTGGTGGTGCTTCTGCTCGTCGGCGCGCTCGCGTTTCTGCTGACGCAGCTCTTCGGCGGGTGCGCGCCCGCGGCGGACGACCGGGCGGCCGCGGCCTTCGCGCGGGCGTCCGCCTCCCCGACCGCGGCCGTGGCGCCGACGCCGGAGGCCGGAACCGGAGCGCCGACCGAGGCGCCGACGCCGGAGGCCGGAACCGAAGCGCCGACGCCGGCCGGAACCGAAGCGCCGACCGAAGCGCCGACGCCGGAGGCCGAAACCGAGGCGCCGGCGGAAGAGCCGACGGAAATCGCCGGGCCGAAGCTCCCGTTCGCCCCGCGCACGGCGACGATCCGCGCGGTGGGCGACCTGATGATGCACTCGGAGCAGCTGAGGCTCGCGAGGCGCTCCGGCGGGAAGTACGACTTCCACCCGCAGTACGAGCTGATCCGGGAGTCGCTCGAGTGCGCCGACTACGCGCTCGCGAACCTCGAGACGACCGTCGGGCTGTACGGCGACAAGCCCTACTCCGGCTATCCCCTTTTCAACGCTCCGGAGGCGCTGCTCGAGGCGGTCAGGGACTCCGGCATCGACTTTCTGACGCTCGCGAACAACCACATGCTCGACCGCTACTTCGACGGCATGGTGCAGACGGTGGACCTCGTCGAAAAGCACGGCTTCGACTTCGGCGGCGCGAACCGCACGCAGGAGGAGAAGGACGCGCCGAAGATCGTCGAGGTCAACGGCATCAAGCTCGGCATGCTCTGCTACACGGAGCACACGAACGGCATGGACGCCCACTCCGACCCCCGCGCGACGAAGTTCGGCATCAACTACCTGAAGGACGCCGACTTCGCCGCCGACGTCAAGAAGCTTCGCGGCGCGGGCGCGGAGGTCGTGATTGCGATGGCGCACTGGGGCAGGGAGTACAAGCGCTCGCCGAGCACGTACCAGAAGCACATGGCCAAGCGCATGGCCGAGGCGGGCGTCGACGTGGTCCTCGGCAGCCACCCGCACGTCGTGCAGCCCGCCGGCTTCGTCGACGTCCCCGACGGAAGCGGCGGCACCCGGCGCGTGCTGGTCGCCTTCAGCCTCGGCAACTTCAACAGCTTCATGTCCGCGGACTATACCGACTCCGGCGTCATTTTGCAGTTCACGCTGACCGAGCGCGAATCCGGCGGCTTCGACATCGGCGGCCTCGGGTTCGTGCCCACCTATTGCTGGCGGCACAGCGAAGCCGTGCAGACGCTCTCCTCCGCGAAGTATTACAGCAGTCCGCCCGCGGGCATGAGCGGCAGCCGCGTGAGCAAGATGCGCCAGAGCGGGAAGCAACTGGGGGAGCTGATGGGGAGCGGGCTCGTCATGCTGGAGAAGTAGGTTGGGAAGGCGATTTCTCGCGCACATCCCGAAGAACGGGCGAAGCCGGCGGCACGTGCCGCCGGTTTCGCATTTGTATGTCGGAGGTTTGCGCCCCGAAAGATGCCGCTTCCTCGGAGGCCGCGGTGCTTTCCCCGGCGCGCCGGCGGCATGCAATTAAAAATTAACATACAAAACCGGCAGGATGCTTCTT
>JAAYZL010000284.1 GCA_012514855.1 Clostridiales bacterium | reverse complement strand
CCGGCGCCGGCGCCGGCGCGGCGACGGGCGCGGGCGCAAAAACGGGCGCGCCGCCGATTTCCTCAACTTCAACCTCATAGGCCTGGCCATTTACGGTGATAGAGAACTTGCGCATGACTGTTCCTCCTAAAAATAATCCGCGTTGCGTAAATCAGAAGCGATAGACCTGCTCGGCGCGCGCGGCCCTCGTCCAGCCGGAGGCGCGGCGAATCGAGCGCACGACCAGGGCCTTGCTGCCGCCGTCGAACGCCGCGATTGCCGCGGCGATCACAGCGACGACCGACGGATCGATGCCCGGCTCGACCGCGGGCTCAAGGGCCTCCGGAACCGGCGCGGGCCCGGGCGCGGCCTCAACGGCTTTCCCCGAGCTCCGGCGCCTCGCGATCAGGGCGACGATCGCGACCAGCGCGACCAGCCCGACTATGATGAGAATGGTGTCCATCAAAACCCTCCTCTGCCTACAGCGGCATGTTGCCGTGCTTCTTGGCGGGTCTGGAATCGCGCTTGCCCGCGAGCATCGAAAGCGCCGACGCGAGCATCTGGCGCGTGGCCGCGGGCTCGATCACGTCGTCGACGTAGCCGGACTTCGCCGCGTGCACCGCGTCGGCGACGTCGTCCATGTAGCGCCTCTCGAGCTCCGCGCGCTTCGAATACGGATCCTCGGCGGAGCGCATCTCGTCGGCGTAGAGAAGCTGCGCGGCGATCTGCGCGGTGACGGTCGAAAAGACGCTTCCCGGCCACGCGTAGACGATGTCGCTCGCGGCGCGGGACGCCATCGCCGCGTAGCTCATGCCGATCGCCTGACCGACGACGAGCGCGATGCGCGGCGAGGTCGCCTCCGAGAGCGCGAACATCAGCTGCGCGCCCGCGCGGGACAGCTCGCCCTGCGGCGCGGAGGAGATCTTCATGCCCATCGAGTCGACGATCGAGACGATCGGGATCGAGAAGCAGTCGCAGAACGCGGCGAAGCGCGCCGCCTTCTTGCAGCCGTAGACGGTCAGCCTGCCCTCGTCCTTCCCCGCCTGGTTCGCGAGGAAGCCGACGGTCGCGCCGCCGATCCTGCCGATCGCGGTGACCATCGAAGGCGCGAAGTCCTCGCCGAACTCGATCATTTCGCCCATGTCCGCGACGCCCCTGATCAGGTCGCGCACGTCGTCGAGCTTGTCGATCGCGTTGAGCGCCGGGAGCTCGCGGTTTATGTCGTCCGCGGAGAAGTCCGCGGGTTCGTCCAGGTTGTTCGCGGGGAGCAGGGCGGCGAGCTTGCGCGCGAGGGCGATCGCCTCCTCGTCGGTCTCCGCGGTCAGCTGCGCCATGCCGGAGCGCATCGAGGCCCCCGGGCCGCCGATGTCGTCGAGGCTCAGCTGCTTACCGGCCGCCGTCGAGACGACCTGCGGGCCGTTGACGAACAGGCTCGCGTTCTTGCTCATGACGACGAAGTCGCTCATCGCCGCGACCGCCGACGCGGTGCCTCCGCAGGGGCCGAGCACCACGGCGATCTGCGGGACGACGCCCGAGAGCGCGCTCACGCGGCCGGCCATCAGCGCGTAGGCGTTCATCGCGTCGAGGCCCTCGTCGAGCCGGGCGCCCGCGGTGTCCAGGAGCGCGATCAGCGGAGCGCCCGTCTTTTCTGCGAGCTCCATGACCTT
>JAAYZL010000283.1 GCA_012514855.1 Clostridiales bacterium | reverse complement strand
GCGCGTATTCCGAAAACAAGCACAAAAACACCGACGACTACCCGTTCGGCGGCGGCGCGGGCATGGTGATGCTGCCGCAGCCGATCGTCGACGCGTGCGAGAAGAACGCGTCCGGCCGCGAGCGGCGGATCTACCTGTCCCCGCGCGGGCGGACGCTTTCGCAGAAGGTCGTCGAGGAACTCGCGCGGGAGGAGGAACTGATGCTTCTCTGCGGCCACTACGAGGGCGTCGACGAGCGCGCGCTCGAAATCTGCTTCCCGGAGGAGCTGTCGATCGGCGACTACGTGCTGACCGGAGGCGAGCTCGCGGCGCTCGTCGTGATCGACGCGGTCGCGCGGCTGCTGCCCGGCGTTCTCGGGAGCGGCGACAGCGCGCAGGACGAGAGCTTTACGACCGGTCTTCTCGAGTACCCGCAGTACACCCGCCCGCGCGAGTTCCGCGGCCGCGAGGTGCCGGAGGTGCTCCTGAACGGCAACCACGCGCTGATCAACCGCTGGCGGCGCGAGCAGGCGCTTCGGCTGACGCTGAAAAAGCGGCCCGACCTCTTAAGGGGCGCGCCGCTCGACAAGAGGGATCGCGCGTTTCTCGATTCGCTGGATCTATAGCGCCCTTCTCTCAAACGTCCCGAGCAATTTCAGCGCCTCCTTAAGCTCCGGCACGCCCTCGGACGCGTCGGCCTTCGACAGCGAGCTGACCGCGGCGGCGATCGCGTACTCGAGCGCCTCCTCCATCGGCCGGTCGCGGTACGCGCCGAGCAGCAGCCCCGAGGCGAACGCGTCGCCGGCGCCGACGGTTCCGGCGATGAACTCCTTCGGGACGACGGCGCCGGGAACGGCGTGGTATTTTCCGCGCTCGTCGAGGCCGAAGCCGCCCTCCGGCGCGTGGATCGCCGCCCAGCGCTTCACGCCGAGCTCCTTGAACCGGTGAAGCGCCTTCGGGATGCTCTCCAGGATCAGCCCGCCGTCGCCGTCGCGCAGCCGTATGCCGGTCGACGCGGCGGCCTCGTGCTCGTTGATGCAGAGTATGTCCGCGTATTTCATCGCCGGCGGCAGCAAATCCTTGTGCCGTCCGCTCGCGTCGGTGATCACGTCGACGCTCGTCCAGATGCCGCGCTCCTGCACGTGCTTCAGAAGCCGCGCCATCTTCGTCCCGAACTCCGCGTCCGGCTGGTCGAGTGACTTCAACAGCAGCACGTAGCCGGCGTGGAAGATCTTGCAGTCGAGTTTTTCGACCGGCACGTGTTTTTCCGAAAATTCCGCCGCCGCGCCCGCAAACACCAAAAACGCGCGCTCGCGCGTGTGGATGTTGCTGAGCACGTCCGAAAACGCGGTCTGCCCCTCGCGCGACAGCAGCGACGCGTCGATGTTCTTGTACTTGCCGAGCTGCCTGAGCACCTCGTCTCCGTAGCCGTCGGTGCCGATCAGCCCGCAGGCTTTGACGGGCAGTTCCGGGTCGAGCAGCGCCAGCGACCGCCCGCAGTTGCTGACCAGCCCGCCCAGCGCGAGCGTGACGCTCTCGATGTTGTCGAGGTCGTGCGCCCGCGGAAAGCCCGTGACCTCCTTTAAGACGTCCACGCCGATATAGCCGGCGACGACAATGCCGTTTTGCACAAATACTCCCCTCCGAATGGCCAAAATTCCGGACAACAAATTCAGGGCGTGTTGACACCATCCGAAATGGACGGATCTCGCTTGATTTTTATCCCATGCAAGGCGCTTCCCCGCAGGAATACCGGCAGTATTTCAAGGGAAGCAACACGGCATGGGGCAAAAGGAAGGCGGAAGATGGCCGTTGAGCGGCAGTGCCAACAAGCCCTAATATACACCATTTTCCATGCGCCCGCAAGGGCAAATTTGTGCTTTGTCGGCTACATATTTGTCCCCGCCGATGGACAAGCGCATCAGACGCGGGTATAATGGAAAAAAACAGGTTACATCGGGAGACGCATATGCTGGAATTCATCAATCAAAACCCCGGGCTCGCGGCGCTGATCGCGGGCGCGATCGTGCTGCTCGCGGCTCTGCTTCTCGAGGCCGGGCGCAGGCGGCGGGATCAACGCGCCCATAAGGAGCTCTCCGAGCGGCAGGAGCGCGCTCTGCTCCTCCTGCACCAGACACTGCAGGGCTCGGCCAGGCAGGTCGCGGAGCTCTCGACGGCGATGGAGGCGCGGCAGGACCGGCTGCGCGCGACGCTCGACGAGCGGCTCGATACGCTGACCAGGATGAACGACCAGAAGCTCGAGCGGATGCGCGAGACCGTCGCCGAGAAGCTGCAGACGACGCTCGAGGGCAGGCTCGGCGAATCTTTCAGGG
>JAAYZL010000282.1 GCA_012514855.1 Clostridiales bacterium | reverse complement strand
TCCCCCGACCGCTATCCCCGGGCCCGGCAGCAGCACGGAGCGCAGATAGATGTGCTCGGCGAGCGTGCCGATCGCGCCGCCCTCGATCAGGAAGCGCACGCCGCGGATGCCCTCGAGGTTGCACAGCGTGTTGACGATCGCGTAGACGGCCGTGCGCTCGCGACGCTCGTCGAGTTCCTGGCACAGGCTGTAGAAGCGGGCGGACAGGTTGACCGTGGCGACGCCTTCCTCGACGCGCACGCCGAGTATGTCCGTTAAGCCGAGCGCCTCGGGCACGGGCTTAAACGCGTTCAGCTGCTGCGCGGCCTCCGCGGAGAACAGCGCCTCGAGGAGCGCCCGCGGCGACAGCGCCGCGCCGGGCGACATCGCGCGCTGGCGGACGACGAGGTTGCCGTTCCGGTCGGCGAGATGGAGATCCGCGACGCCGCCGACGTAGCCGCTGAAGCTGCGCCTGCGCATGAACCCGCCGTCGAACGCAAACCGCGCGGAGGGGTGCTCGAGCGCGGTCACGGGCTCGCCGTCGACGCTGATGCGCACCGCGTCGAGCTCCGGAATGAACGAGCACAGCGAAAGCGCGACCGAGCCGTAGATCTGCCACGGCAGCACGCCCGAGCGCTCGGCCTCGCGGACGGCCTCGCCCTGCAGGTTCAACTCCAGCACCCGCTCGCCCGCCGTGGTGACGGTCAGCACCGGGTCGCCCCCGAGCGGCTCGGCGCCCTGCGGGAAGGTCGGAAGCGCCGCGCGCAGCGTCCGCGGCTCGGAGGCGAGTTCCGCGAGCTGTTTCTCGGCGCACCTGCGCTCGGTGAAATTGAGTTCCCGCGCCTCCGGCACGAGCCGCGTCCCGTCCGCGGAGGGATAATACGCGACCGCCGTGCGCGTGATCGACCCGCCCGACGAGCCGAAATAGCGGTCGGCCTCGGCCGTGAGCTGCGCCCACGCGGCGGCGATGTTCTCGCTCGCGCCGATCAGCACGCCGACCGGGAGCTGCAAAAGCCCCTCCTGCCGGCCGTTTATCAGGATGGCGACGCCGTCGACGCCCCCGATTTCCGAGAGCGTCCCGGCGATCGCGGCGTACATCATCAGGAGCTCCTGATCGCTCTGGACGTTGCGCGCCTCGATGGACAGGTCGACGGTCGCGATGCCGCCGGCGAGCTCGCACGACAAAAGCCTCGTGTCGCCCGGCGCGATCGACACCTGCCCGGCGTTTCCCGAGGGATTGAGCAGCGCGGCGAGCACCGTCTCGGCGAGCACTTCCCCGCGGCGGATCAAGAGAGTCCTCGACGCCTGCGAGAGCGTCACGCCGTCGGCGCCGACGTAGTAGAGCGTCGCGTCGTAGAAATATTCGGCCGCCGTCTCGCCGAGCAGCATGTTCCGGGGGGCGTTTTCCGGCTCCGGCAGCACCGGCTCCGCGAGCGCCGCGGCCATGAGCAGCGAGAGGGTAAGCAGCACGGAAAGCGCGCACTTCATCGCATTCACCTCAAATCATTTACAAACTCGTAGACTGTCCACAAAGGCGTACAGAACAGCCTGTCCAATCAAAACCGACGACATGTGCGTCGGTTTTGCGCATTTCCCGGTTAGCACCCGTCTGCGCTTCGCGCCGACGGGCTGCCCCCTGCAAAGCCTTTGCAGGGGGCAGTTCTCGGACGCAAGCGTCCGAGAATGCATTGGAGCAAGCGCTTGCGCTTGTGGAGGGAAATGCCTACCCGCTCCGGTCGCCGCACGGAAATTCGTGAGAATTTCAGGCGACCGGCCCTTACGCATCAAAAAATCGCAGTTTTTTGATGCATTGATTCACCTACTTTTGGACGAGCGGCAGCTCGATTACAAACGTGGAGCCCTTGTTCTCCACGCTCTCGGCGCGGACGTCGCCGTCGTGCAGGAGCACGATCTGCTTGACGATCGACAGCCCGAGCCCGGTGCCGCCGGTCTCTCGCGAGCGGGCCTTGTCCACGCGGTAGAAGCGGTCGAAGATGTGCGGCAAATCCTCCTGCGGGATGCCGATGCCGGTGTCCTCGACGCGGATCACGGCCTTTTTGCCGGCCTTTGAGAGCTCCACGCGCACCTCGCCGCCGCGCGGCGTGTACTTGATCGCGTTGTCGATCACGTTGTAGACGACCTGCTGGAGCTTCAGGTTGTCGCCGGTCGTCTCGCAGGGGTCGCGGATCGCGCAGGAGAGCTCGAGCCCCGCCTCGCGCGCGAGCGGCGTCAGGCGCCTGACCTGCTCGGTCACGACGTCGCGCAGCCGAATCTCGCCGAGGTTCAATTGCATGCCGCCGCTGTCGATGTTGACGAGCGTCAGAAGGTCGCTGACGATGCGGTTCAGCCGGTCGATCTCCTTGTTGATGTCGGAGAGGAACTCCTTTTGCATCTCCGGGTTGTAGCTCTCCTGATAGAGAAGCGTCTCGGACAGGATCTTCATGGTGCTCAGCGGCGTCTTGAGCTCGTGCGAGGCGTTCGACACGAACTGGTTTCTGGATTTATCGAGCCTTTCGAGCTTCTCGGACATCGAGTTGAACGCGCTCGCGAGCTGCGCGAACTCGTTTTTCCCGCGCACCTCGACGCGGCTCGACAGGTCCCCGCGGCTCATGCGCGAGATGCCGGCGCTCAATTCCCCGATCGGCCGCGTGATCGTGCGCACGACGAACATGCTCATCAAAAGCGCGGACGCCGCGACCATCATCATCCACAAGATCGTCTGCGTGCGGATCTCGCGCAGGCTCTCGTAGATCTCCTGCGCCTGCGAGATGTAGACGAGCGCGCCGATCAACTCCTGCTCGCGGTAGACCGGCGCGGCGTAGAGGCCGGTCATCGCGCGGATGTTCCCGAGCGACGAGAGCGCCGCGCGGTGGGAGAGGGTGCCGGTGTCGCCGATGTCGTAGAAGCCGTAGTCGGCGCCGCCGCCGGTCAGCGCGCTGATGACCTCGGCGTTCTGGAAGCGGCGGCCGTTCAGCTCGCTCCGGGCGTCGACCTGCACGACGCCGTAGCGGTCGAGCACCATCACGCGGCTCAGGTTTTCGGCGCTGGCGTTCAGCGCGCTTTCGTACATCGCTCCGACGTCGAGCGAATAGAGCGCCTCGCTCAGGAGAGACGCCAGATTCTCCGCGACGCGCTGATCGTCCCTGACGCGCTGGTTGAACATATAGTCGCCCACCAACTGAATCAGCGTCGCGGCCACGACCGAGAAGGCGATGATGATGATCAGCAGATAGGCGATGAGTATTTTCCAGCGTATGGAATATAAAGATTTTTTAATCTTTATCGGTAAAATAGTAGCCAACTCCCCATTTTGTGAAAATGTATTCGGGCTGGCTGGGCACGCGCTCTATTTTTTCGCGCAGGCGGCGGATATGCACGTCGACGGTGCGC
>JAAYZL010000281.1 GCA_012514855.1 Clostridiales bacterium | reverse complement strand
CGTCGACTTCGCCGTCGCCCGGGCCGCCGTCCATTTCCTCGCGGGGGTTCAGCTCATCCTCGTAAAACCTGTCCTGATCGCGCTCCATTTTCCACACTCCTTCTACAATCCGCCTCATAATCCGACGCCCCGCAGGCACGCCGCGTAAATATCGTTCACAATTTCCGGGGGAACCATGCCATTGATCGGCGCCCGGTGCCGCGCGCAGTCGCGCACGATCGACGAGGAGAGCAGGCTGTACTCCGGCGAACACACGAGGAACACCGTGTCAACCCCGCCGATCTGGCGGTTCGCCGCGGCCATCTGCATCTCCAGCGGCAGGTCGCTCGCGTCGCGTATGCCGCGCAGCAGCACGTCCGCGCCCTCGCGCCTGGCCACATCCGCCAGAAGCCCGGTGTCCGCGACGACGCGCGCGTTCGGGATGCCGGAAAGGATGCGCTTCAGCATGTCCTTGCGCTCGTCCAGCGAAAACAGGTAGCTCTTCTCGGACTGCGACAGCACCGCGACGACGACCTCGTCGAACAGCTTCGCCGCGCGGCGGATGATGTCCAGGTGCCCGAGCGTCGGCGGCGAGAAGCTGCCCGGATAGATTGCCCTCATGCCCGCTCCCCTTCGCAAATGAACTCCACGGCGGTCTCGCCGTAGGTTCGGACGTCCACCGCCGAAAACCCGTCCGGAATGTCGAGCGCCCGATCCCGCGCGCGCTCGGCGACCGCCACGAAGCCGGGCAGCAGGGCCCCGTGTAACCGGAGCCTCAGAAGCGCGTCCTCGCAGGCGCCCTCCATCCGGTACGGCGGATCGAGAAACACGAGGTCGAACCCGCCGGTGAGCCTTTCGATCGCGCCCTTGTAGTCCGCGCGGACGACGGTCGCCCGGCCGCGCCAGTCCTTTCCGAGCACCGCCTCGGCGTTTTTCCGGATGCACTCGGCCGCGCGGTGGTTCAGGTCGACGATGACGGCGCTCTCCGCGCCCCGGCTCAGCGCCTCCAGCGCCAGCGCGCCGGTTCCGCCGAAGAGATCCAGCACCCGCGCGCCGGGGACGCGCGCCCCAAGGATACCGAACAGCGATTCGCGGATGCGATCCGCCGTGGGGCGCGTGTCCTCGCCCGATGGCGCATAGAGCCTCCGGCCGCGCGCCTCTCCCGCAATGATCCGCATACGCTCCCCCATGCTATTTGTCGTAATTATATCACATTTGTGCAACATTTGCCAAGTGCTTTTTCGAAATAAAATCAAATTTCCTTCCCGCATGCCGGAAAGAGGGTGCCTTCGCGGGGAAGCACCCTCTTCATTCGCCAAACGGGCCGTCCGGATCAACCCTCCCACACCCTCTTGACGCGCGGGGTGAAGCCGAGCATGATCTCGTAGGGGATCGTCCCGGCGTGTCTCGCGAGCTCGTCGGCGGTGATGATCTCGTCCCCCTGCCGGCCGAGCAGCACGACCTCGTCGCCCATCGAAGCTCCCGGGATGTCGGTGACGTCCGCCATCAGCATGTCCATGCACACGCGGCCGACGATCCTTGCGCGCATGCCGCGGACCAGCACGTCCGCGCGGTTTCCGAGGATGCGCGGGTAGCCGTCGCCGTAGCCGATCGGGACGGTCATGATCTTCGTCTCGCGCCGGGCGGTGAACGTCCTTCCGTAGCTGACGGTCTCGCCGGGCTCGATGACCTCCGCGCGCACCGGGCGCGCCGTCAGCCGCTGCGCCATTTGCAGCCCCGAGACCTCCGGCATCAGCGAGCCGTACAGCCCGATGCCCGGCCGGACCATGTCGTGCCTGCAGGCGCAGTCGCGGATGCCCGAGGTAGAGGCGTCGTGCGTGACCGGCGAAAACCCCGCCGCGCGCACGCGTTCGATCGCCCGGCAAAACGCCCGGTCCTGCCGGCCGGTGAATTCCGGGTCGGTGTCCGCGACCGCGAAGTGCGAGAACGCGCCCTCCATCTGGACGCGCGGGCACCTCTTCCAGAAGCCGAGCAGCCGGTCGAGCTGCTTGTCCCCGCGGACGCCGAGCCGCGCCATGCCGGTGTCGATCTTCAGGTGCGCCTTCGCCGGCCGGCCCTCTTTGCGGGCGGCCGTTTCGAGCGCCTCGAGCGTGCCTTCGTCGTACACGGCGACCGAAACGCCCTCGCGAACAGCTTCCCCGGAGCCGCCGGAAATGATGCCCCCCATGACGAGAATCGGCCGCGAAACGCCGGCGGAGCGCAGTTCGAGCGCCTCCTCGAGGAGGGCTACGGCGAACATCTCGGCGCCCGCGGCCTCCAACCTGCGGGCGACCGGAATCAGGCCGTGGCCATAGGCGTCCGCCTTGACCACGGCCATGACCTT
>JAAYZL010000280.1 GCA_012514855.1 Clostridiales bacterium | reverse complement strand
CGGAGGAGCTTCTCAGAATGGAGTTTGCCGAGAACGAGCAGCGTCAGGGATTCACAGTGTCCGAGCGACTGGAATACGCCGAGAAGATCAAGGCGATCGAACAGGCGAAGGCGCGCGAGAGGAAATCCATCTATGCTCGGGATGGTCGGGATGAGGAAACCCCGGACAATCAGGATAGGGACACGTGTCCCTATCCTGAAAAGGGGAGAACTCGCGATGCTATCGCCAAGAATGTGGGATTGGGTAGCGGTCGTCAATACGACCGCGCGATAAAAGTCGCAGCGAAGCGCCCCGATCTCATGGAGAAAATTGACAAGGGCGAGACGACAATCGGCAGGGCGTACAAGGAAACCCTATCCGCTCGTCAGGTGGAAACGCCTGGAGGGGAACCTCCGAAATCGTCTACGCCACTTCCCAATGATCAAGTCGCCCGCGCTAAGCATGAGCGGCTGATGAAGAATCCCCTCTATACCGAACTGCGCGAGAAGTACGCCGAGGCTGTCAAGGACGCCAATCTCGCCCGCCGGGAACGCGATTTCAAAATCGAAGGCTATGACAAGCGCATCCGTGCCTGTGACGAGAATGCCGACTACATGCGCCGGATCATAGATCGTCTCGAGGCCGAGAACGCGGAGCTACGCAGGAGACTCGGTATCCCGCCCGACGAGAAGGTCGTCGCGCAAGAGTGAACCAACACAAATACATATCACGGAGGAATGCCCCATGAAACAAAACGAACTCTCCCCCATCGACATCACGGCTCAACCCATCGTCCCCGACGCCGGCGACCTCGCAGCCATTATGGACGAGATGAAGGACATGGACACCTTGCCCTTCGGCCGCGTGCAGATCGCCGCCGCCGGCGCGGGTGTATTCCGCGTCACCGAACCCGGCGAGGAGGAAGCCTCCCCCGCCACCGAGATCGTGGCCGTCATCCTGCACAATCACAAGGCCAACGCCCTGTGGCTCAACAAGTACGGCACCTCCGAGGACAAGCAGCCCGACTGCATGTCGATGGACGGCGAGACCGGCGTAGTCCGCGAGACCGGCGAGTGCCGCTCCTGCGCCTCCTGCCCCTACAACCAATATGGCAGCGCGGACAGCGGCACGGGCCGGGGCAAGGCATGCAAGAACACGCGCAGGCTATACCTGATGCGGCATGGGGATGTGTTCCCCATGATCCTGCACCTCCCCTCGACGGCGTTGGCGGCGTTCGATAAATACCGCACGAAGGTGATGCTGCAAAAGCAGCGGCTCACCGGCGTGATTACGCGCATCCGGCTGAAGAACGCCGCGAACAAGGACGGCATCGCCTACTCGACCCCGGTGTTCGAGGCGATCGCCGTGCTCCCGTCCGAGGAGGCCGCGCGCGTCAGAAAGTACGCGGACGGCTTCATCGCCGCCATCAACGGCATGACGACCCAGCAGACCGGCGGTATGTCCGCTGCAT
This sequence comes from Clostridiales bacterium, assembly GCA_012514855.1. Next base: position 207 of record JAAYZL010000280.1, on the reverse strand, counting down.
GCACTGCTGTCGAAAGCGGCTTCGTCGACGTGGACGACGAAGAGCTGCCCTTCAACTAGATTCCGAACATGACGACGGCCAAGGGGAGCGACGCAAGCCGCTCCCCATCCGCCCTTTTCGACGCCGTGCGCCACATCTCCTCCCTCGCGGTGGCGGAGCGCATCGGCTTGATCCTCAAGCGCCGGGGGCCGACCTTCGGCCGGGGCG
>JAAYZL010000279.1 GCA_012514855.1 Clostridiales bacterium | reverse complement strand
GATTGAGAGGTCGAGCAGCCCCGCGGCGAGCGTGAACGTGATCGGGATGCCGATGACGATGCTGATCGCCGACTGGCGGACGACGTTTACGATGTTGCCGGACAGGAAGAACGTGTCCGTCGCGAGCATCAAGAGCGCGTACAGCACGATCAGCGCGACGGTGATGCCGGCCTGCGGCCATTTGAGGATTTTCTTAAGAATCGTCCGCGAGGAACCCGTCGCCTCACGCATTTGCCTGCGCCTCCTTCTGTTTGGGCGAACCGACCAGGTGCGCCATGACCGTCTCCTGATCCGCTTCCCGCGCGTCGAGGATTCCCATCAGCCGCCCCTCGTACATGACCAATATCCTGTCGGACATGCCCAGCACCTCGGGGAGCTCGGAGGAAATCATGATGATCGCCTTTCCCTCGCGCGCGAGCTCGACGATCAGCCGGTGGATCTCCTCCTTCGAGCCGACGTCGATGCCGCGCGTGGGTTCGTCGAGGATCAGCACGTCGACGTCCCGGGCGAGCCACTTCGCGAGCACGACCTTCTGCTGGTTTCCGCCGGACAGGCTGTTTGCCGGGAGCGCCATGCTCGGCGTCTTGATGCGGAAGCGGTCCTTCTGCTTCCGGCACAGCGCGCCCTCGCTCGCCTTGTTGACAAACCCGAGGCCGTTGCACAGCTCGTCTAGGTTCACGAGCGCGACGTTGTCGGAGATCTTCGCGCGCAGGTCGAGCGCCAGCGTCTTTCGATCCTCGGGGATGTAGGCGATCTTGAGATCCATGGCCTTCCTCGGCGCGTCGATGCGCACCCGTTTGCCGTTCAGGAAGATCTCGCCGCGGTCGTAGGGCATCGCGCCGAAGATCGCCGTCGCCACCTCGGTGCGCCCCGCGCCGACGAGCCCCGAAAAGCCGAGGATTTCGCCGCGGTGGACGTCGAAGCTGATGTCCTCGAATTTGCCCTCCTTCGAGAGTCCCCGGACGCTCAGCGCGACATCGCCGACGGGCACCGCTTTCTTCGGGAACATGTTCGCGATCGTGCGCCCGACCATGTGGGCGATCAGCTTCTGCTGGTTGACCTCGGAGATCGCCCATTCGCCCACGACCGCGCCGTCGCGCATGACGGTCACGAAGTCGCCGATCTCAAAGACCTCCTCCATGCGGTGCGATATGTAGACGACGGTCTTGTCGCGCTCGGTGAGCATTTTGATGATGCGGAAGAGGTTTCGCACCTCGCGCGTCGTCAGCGAGGAGGTCGGCTCGTCCATGACGATGATCTTCGCGTTGGACGCGATGGCCTTCGCGATTTCGAGCATCTGTTGCTCGGCGATGCTCAGGTTTTTGACTTCCTCGGTCGCGTCGATGTCGAGCCCGTACGCGTCGAGCAGCGCCTGCGCATTCTTGACGGCTTCCCGCTTGTTCACGAAGCCGAACCGCCGGGTCTTTTCCTTGCCGAGCGACATGTTGGCCTCGGCGGTCATCGTCGGCACGAGGTTCAGCTCCTGGTAGATCATCGCGACGCCGTGCCGGAGCGCGTCCTGCGGGAGCAGTATCTCGACCTTTTCGCCGTCGATGAAGATCTCCCCACCGTCGCGCTCGATCGCGCCCGAGAGCACGCGCATCAGCGTCGACTTCCCGGCGCCGTTCTCGCCCATGAGCACGTTGACCTTGCCGCGATAGGCGTTGAAGCCGACGTCCGCGAGCGCGTGCACGCCGCCGAAGTTTTTGAAGATGTTGCGCATCTCCAGGGCCTTCGCGTCCGCCATCGTTTCCCTCCGTTCTTTGTCAGGCGATGGTCTCCCGATCGAGCGCCGCATAGGCGAGCTGCCTCGGGAAGATGCAGGAATCGTCGTCCCAGCCGGTCTCGAAGACCGCGACGACCGTCCGAGCGTCCGCGGTCGCGGCCATGTCGGAGTAGCCGCCCTTCTTTGCGATCCGCGTGCCCCGCGAAAACGAATTTCCCTCGTCGAGGCTCACGCGGACGGTGAGATCCTTGCGCGCGTCGTCGCTCCAGTTGTAGCGGATGAGCCCCTTTGCCTTCTTCTTCGCCGCGCCCTCGTCCGCGTTCGCGCAATTGCAAAACAGCAGCGCGCCGGGTTGCCCCTCTTCCGGCCACGAGAGGCGCAGCATCGACGCGTGGCAGATCGGGTCGGGCAG
>JAAYZL010000032.1 GCA_012514855.1 Clostridiales bacterium | reverse complement strand
GCCGTTGTCGCTCATCCGGTCGCCGTAGCGCCGCTACGGCTCCCTTCTGGCTCCGTGTGGGGACGAAAAATCGCCTCGACGCTCCACCACCTCATTAAATCAGGGCTTCCCGGCAAATCTATGCCGCGTCCGGGGACATTATAGCACATCCTCCCCCCGCGTTCAACGCTGAAACGCCGCGTGCTCGTCGCGCGGATCGACGCTTATAAAGTCGCTCTCCATCAGCATCGCGCGCCGGACGATGCCGCGCCCGTAGCGCGCGCGCACGTCCATCACGGCCTTTTCCAGCGCCCGCTGCCGCGCGCGCCTGTCGTCGGAGAACACCGAGAGCTGCTCCGGCCGGTTCTCGGGCTCGAGGTTGCTCACGCAGACGCCGAGGCTCCTAACGCCCTTGCGCCAGTCCCACAGCTCCCGGAACAGCTCCATCGCGCACGCCTCGATCTCCGACGGGAGCGCCGTCGGAAGCGGCAGCTTCCGCTGCGCCGAGACGACTTCGAGCGAGGTATCCCGAACCGACACGCAGACCGTCCAGCCCGCGAGCCCGTGCTCCATCAGCCGCTCGCCGACGCTCTCGCCGAGGATCGCGACGAGCTCCTTCGCGTCCGCGTCGCTCGCGAGGTCGCGCGCGGGCGTCGCGCTGTTGCCGACGGACTTGATCATCGCCTCCTCGCCTTGCGCGACGACCGGCGCGTTCTCGAGCCCGTTCGCGTACATCCACAGGGTCTCCCCGTGCTTGCCCATCGCCGCGCGCAGCGACTCCGCCCGGCAGCGCGCGACGTCGCCGATGGTGAAGAGGTTGCGCCGCCTGAGCTTCTCCTCGGTCGCCGGGCCGACGTAGAGCAGCCTCCGCGCCGGCAGCGGCCAGGCGACCTCCCGGTAGTCCTCCGGCGAGATCACGGTCGTCGCGTCCGGCTTTTTCAGGTCGCTCGCGAGCTTCGCGAACACCTTGTTGAACGACGCGCCGACCGACACCGTGAGGTCGAGCTCCCTCTTCACCCGCGCGCGGATCTCGTCCGCGACGGTCTTGCCGCTCGCGCCGATGGAGCTCACGTCCAGCCACGCCTCGTCCAGCCCGAACGGCTCGACGCGGTCGGAAAAATCCGCGTAAATGCGGCGCACCGCGAGCGCGAGCCCGACGTAGAGCGAAAAGTCCGGCTCGACGAGCACGAGGTTCGGGCACTTCTCCTTGGCCTGCCAGATCGCCTCCGCCGTCTGGACGCCCGCGGCCTTCGCCAATTCGTTTTTCGAGAGCACGATGCCGTGGCGCGCCGCCGGGTCGCCGCAGACGGCCATCGGGACTTTGCGCAGCTCTGGCCTCGAGAGGCACGCGGCGCTCGCGTAGAAGTTGTTCAGATCGCTGTGCAGTATCGTTCGCATGCGATTTCCCCCTTTGAGAACATATGTTCGATAAGGGTATTATAGCACGTTCCGCCGGATTTGCAATCGAACGCCAAATTAAAATTTCCTGGAAGATAATGGCATTCGCGGGGGGCCGGGAAGCGGAACCGGCGCGCGGGCATAAGCGTCTAATGGACAAAACCGGAAATAGGGGGGGATAAAGGTGAAACGAAGGGGACTTTTGCGGCTCGCCGCATTGCTCCTGGGTCTCATGATCGCCGTTCCCGCGCTCGCCGCGGGGATGTCGGACCGGCGCGGGCTCGTGGGGCGCTCGGGAAGCGTCTCGGCATATCTGGACGGCGAGGGAGGTCTGTTCCTCACCGGATACCCGGAGCAGATCAACCAACAGCACGCGTCGGAGATCGTCTGGGTCGACGAATCGCGCGTTCTGTACCTCGCGGGGGACGAAATCGAGGACTTCGGGGGCGCGCTGACCGCGGTCGAGCTCCCGGCATTCAAGGAGACGGTCCTGGCCGACGGCGTATTCAGGGCGGCGGCGCCCGACTCGGACGCGGTATATTATATTCCCGCCGCGAACCGCACGCAGATGATGCGCCTGTCGCTCGACACGCTCCGGAGCACCGTCGCCGGCACGACGGCGGAGGACATGACGGCGCTGCATCTAACGCCCGACGGCCTCGTCGTCGAATTGGACGGCGGCACCGGCGCGCTCCTCTACGACGCCGACGCCGGCGCGTTTGCCGAATATTCGGACGCGATCGCGGCCTCGGCCTCCTATCGGGACGGCTTCCACCTCCGGCTCAGCGGCGAGGGGCTTCTCTCGATCACCGCGGAGGAGAGCGGAAAGACCGAGTTTGTCGACTTCGGCGTCGAGGCGTACCAGGCGCTCGAGGGAAAGGTCTACTATATCACGTCCGTCGGCGGCCAGGCGCGGCTGAAGGAGTTCGACCCGGCCGCGCTCTCGTGGAAGATGCTGCTCGCGCTCGACGGGACCGTGTCCGTGCAGCTCGCCGCGAGCCGGTCGCAGCTGTTTCTGATCGACGAATCGACGGGCACGATCTTCTCATTTGACAGGAACGCGCTCCAACTTCAGCCGTTCGCGACGGTCGACCTCGCGGCGGCCTCCTGGCCCGAGGGCTACGAGCTCTCCGGGCTCCGCATCGAGGGCATGAGCGGGCAGCTCAACGTCTACGCGGCGCTTGCGCCCGTCGACCTCGAGGGCGATGATGCGGACTTCCCGACGTTCAGCTTCGGCGACGAGCCCGCCCCGGAGGAGTTGGACGGGATGCTGCTGCTGATCGGGGCGTTCGACGTGCCGGCGGAGGAGAAGACCTCCGACGTCATCGAGCCCGAGGAGGAGTACGGCTCGCTCTCGCGCGGCAGCCGCGGCGAGGACGTCCGCAAGCTCCAGCAGATGCTGATCGAGCTCGGCTATCTCAAGGGCAGGGCAGACGGCATCTTCGGCTCGCAGACGCAGTACGCGGTGAAGCTCCTGCAGACCGACCTGACCGACCGCGGCTTCCCGGTCAACGGCGTCGCGTCTCCGGAGTTCCAGAAGCTGCTGTTCTCCGGAAAGCTCGCCGCCTACGACCCGCACAAGCCGCTCTCCCGCGGCAACACCGGCCTGCGCGTGAACATATTGCAGGAGCGGCTGCGCGCGCTGGGCTTCCTCGCGGACGCGGTGGACGGCGTCTACGGCGCGCGCACCGAGGAGGCCGTGAGGCTCTTCCAGAGCGAAAACGGCTTGTTCGACACCGGCGCGGCGTCCGGCGAGACGCTCAGGCGCCTGTATTCCGCGAACGCGCGGCCGTGCGCCGGCTTCATCCGCCTCGAAAAGGGCGACTCCGGCTACCGCGTCAAGGAGTTGAACGCGCGGCTCAAGGAGCTCTACTACCTCGAGGGCACCGTCGGAAGCGCGTTCAACAACGCGACCGTCTTGGCCGTCAAGCGCTTCCAGGCGGAAATCGGCCTCAAGCAGAACGGCGTCGCGACCCCGTCACTGCAGCAGAGGCTGTTCTCCCGGAACGCGCCCGAGTTCAGCGGCTACATCACGCTGAGGCGCGGCGACGCGAACGGCCGCGTGGCGGATCTGCAGCGCAGGCTCACGAGGCTCAACTACTACCACGGCAACATCACCGGCAACTTCGGCTCCGTCACGGAGAATTCGGTAAGGCTGTTCCAGATCGTCGCGGGGCTCGACGCGACCGGCGTCGCCACCGTCGAGACGCTGACGCTGCTCTATTCGAGGAACGCGCCGCCCTACGTCGAGCCGACCCCGACCCCGATCCCGACCGCCACGCCGACGCCCGGGCCGGGCGAGGTCGGCACGCCCCGCATCGGCATCACGCCCGTGGACTCGACCGCCGGCGGCGTCAGCTATATCGATCCCGCCGTCAGGAGGGTCGACTTCACCTGGAGCGCCGACGGCAAGCCCTCCGCCTACTACGTGCGCGTCACCGACAGCTTCGGCGGCACGCTGATCTCGCAGCAGGTCACGAATACCTCCGGAAACCTCCCGACGTCGTCGCTGAGGGTCGGCACCGTGTACACGATCTCCGTCGGCGCGATCCCGCAAAACGGCTCCGTCGAGAACGCGCGCTGGGCGCACAGGCGGTTCGCGCTGAAGGGCACGCCGCCTCCGACGCCGACCCCGACCCCGACCGTCACGCCGACCCCGGCGCCCGGCCAGGTGGGCATCCCGGACGTCTCGGTCGAGCCGGTGCGGTTCGTCAGCGTCGACATGATTCACTACGTCGCGCCGGGCACGCTGACGCTAAGGTGGAGGGCCTCCGGCGACGTCGACCACTACTTCGTCGAGGTGTTCGACGGCATGTGGAATCTGCTCGCCTCGCAGGATTTCCCCGGAAGGAGCACGACGTTCGGCACGGCGAACATGCGCGCGGGCGAGGTGTATACGCTGCGCGTGACGGCCGTCCCGATCAACGGAACCGTCGCCAACGGAAAGTCGAACGCGCTGAAGTTCGCGCTCGAGGAGATCGTTCCGACCCCGAGCCCGACCCCGAGCCCGACCCCGACCCCGAGCCCGACCCCGACGCCGACGCCGACCCCGAGCCCGACCCCGACCGCGCCGCCCGTCGGCAACGTCTCCGAGCCTCAGATCAGCTTCCACCCGGTCAGCTATGAGGAGGAAGGCGTATCCTATATCTCCGGCGAGGTGGAGGTGTTCTGGCCCGCGGACGGCGACGTCGACAGCTACCGCGTCGTGATCTCGAACGCGGACACGAGCGAAGTGTACGTCGACACGGCGACGACCGAGACTTCGAACATGATTCCCGAGGGCAGCCTCGCCCAGGACACCCTCTACCGGATCGACGTCACCGCGATCCCGATCAACGGAACCGAGGCGGACGGCAAGACCGCTACGGCGTTCTTCGCGCTCGAACCGGCGCCCGTGTTGAGGCCCGTTCCGACCGAGGAGCCGAGGCCCGAGCCGACGCAGCGGCCGAGGCCGGAACCGACGCCCGAGCCCGTCGGAGAAGTCTCCGAGCCGGAGATCGGCTTCTACCCGGTCAGCTATGAGGACGGCGGCATCGCCTTCGTGCCCGGCGAGGTGGAGGTATTCTGGCGCGCGGACGGCGACGTAGACAGCTACCGCGTCGTGATCCGCAACAACGACACGAACAGGGTGCTCGTCGACACGGCGACGACCGGGACCTCGAACGTCATCCGCGAGGGCAACCTCGTCGAGGGCACGGTCTACCGGATCGACGTCACGGCGATCCCGATCAACGGAACCGAGGCGGACGGCAGGACCGGAACGGCGTACTTCGCGCTCGAGCCGGCGCCCGAGCCGACGCCCGAACCGACGCCCGAGCCGACGCCCGAGCCGGTCGGAATCGTCTCCGAGCCGGAGATCAGCTTCTACCCGGTCAGCTATGAGGACGGCGGCATCGCCTTCGTCACCGGCGCGGTCGAGGTAAGCTGGTACGCGGACGGCGACGTCGACAGCTACCGCGTCGTGATCTCGAACGCCGACACGAACAAGGTGCTCGTCGACACGACGACGGCCGAGACCTCGAACGTGATCCCCGAGGGCAACCTCGCCGAGGGCACCGTCTACCGCATCGACGTCACGGCGATCCCGATCAACGGGACCGAGGCGGACGGAAGGGCCGCGACGGCGCACTTCGCGCTCGAGCCGGTGCCCGAACCGACGCCCGAGCCGACGCCCGAACCGACGCCCGAG
>JAAYZL010000278.1 GCA_012514855.1 Clostridiales bacterium | reverse complement strand
CCCGGCCTCCTCGCCTCCGTCGGCGAAGTACGCGGTTTCACCCGCCTCGAGCCCCGAGACGATCTCGACGAGCATGCCGTCGTCGATGCCGGGCTCGACCGATCTGCGCTCGTACGCCCCGCCGTTTTTCACCAGCACATGCGCGCCGTCCTCGTCGAACGCGAGCGCGTCCATGTCGATGACGACGACGCCCTCCGCGCTCTCGGCCGGGATCGCGACCGTCGCCAGCATGCCCGGCAGCACGCTCTCCGGCGCGTCGATGTCCGCCGTGACCGTGTAGTAGGCGACCGACCCGCCCGAGGAGATGCGGTTGACGTGCGCGATCTCCGTCTCGAACGTCAGCCCGAGCGACACGACGGTCGCAATGCACTTCCGGCCGACCGAGAGGCTGCGGATGTCGTACTCGTCGACCTTGAGCGTCGCCTGCAGGCCGTCGAAGTCGCAAATCTGCGCGAGCGTCATGCCCGGCCAGACCGCGTCGCCCGCCGAGACCGCCACCTCGTCGACCGTTCCGTCGATCTCCGACGCGTAGGAAGTGCCGTTCCCGAGCTTCAAGAGCCTGTCGCCGGTCCTGACCGATTGCCCGGTTGCGACGTACACCTCCGAGACGGACGTGCGCGCCGTCGCCGTCGCCACTTGCGAGCGCTTCGCGGAGATCGTCGCGGCGAAGCTCATGTGCGTCGAGATGTCGCCGATTCTGGCCTCGCGGCTCTCGTATGTAAGGCTTTCGCCCGCGCCGAGCAGCGGCCCGAGCGCGCCGGCCGCGGCGTACGCGGCCCCCGCCAGCAATAGCAGCAGCAGCGCGCGCCGCACCCTCCGCGCCCTCTTTGCGTTTCGCATGCTTTTCCCCTCCCGCTGGATATTTGTAGCACGCAAAGCTAAATCAGACCCAAAGAAAGCGCGGTGTTCACAAACCGTCCATCTTTTTAGGGAGAATTCAGTTCCGAAATGTACTATAATGGAGGCGGGACGAGGAAGGGGGGCGGCGCGATGCGGCTTCTGATCGCCGAGGACGAGCGCGACCTTGCGCGGGCGCTGTCCGCGATATTCGAAAAGCACAACTACGGCGCCGACCAGGTGTATAACGGCATCGACGCGCTGGACTACGCGCTGTCGGGGGCGTACGACGGGATCGTGCTGGACGTGATGATGCCGGGGCTGAACGGCTTCGAAGTCGTGCGGCGACTCCGCGAGCAGGGCGTTTCGACGCCGGTGCTGCTCCTGACGGCGAAATCGGAAGTGCCGGATAAGGTCGAGGGACTCGACGCCGGCGCGGACGACTACCTCGCGAAGCCGTTCGCGGTCGCGGAGCTGCTGGCCCGCGTGCGCGCGCTGCTTCGGCGCTCGGAGCACATCGTGCCGGACGTGCTCGAGTTCGAGGGGCTTTCGCTCAACGCCGCGACCTACGAGCTCGGCGCGGGGGGGAAGGGCATACGCCTCTCGAACCGCGAGTACCAGATGATGGAGATGCTTTTAAAAAACCCCCGGCACATCGTGTCGACCGAGCAGTTCATGGAGCGCGTGTGGGGCTGGGAGTCGGACGTCGGGGTCAGCATCGTCTGGGTGTACATCTCCAACCTGCGCAAGAAGCTTTTGGAGCTCGGCGCGCGCGTCGAAATCCGCGCGACGCGCGGCGTCGGATACTCGGTGGAGGCGGCGAGATGATCGGGCGGCTTCGGAAAAAGTTCATCGCGATCTGCATGGCCTCGGTGT
>JAAYZL010000277.1 GCA_012514855.1 Clostridiales bacterium | reverse complement strand
GCGAGCTCCATGCACTCGGCGCAGACGCGCGCGCGGATCGACACGCGGGGCTCGTCCTTTTTGTCGCCCTTCGCATAGGCGAAGTAGGGCATGACAAGGGTCACGGTCAAAGCGTTCGCGCGCTTCAAGGCGTCCATCCAGAAGAGTATCTCGACAAATTCGTTGTTCGAGTGCATGCCGATCGGCTGCACGAGGTACACGTCGCGGTCGCGGACGGACTCGTTGATCCGAACGAACGTATTGCCCTCCGAGAATGTGATCACTTCCGAATTTCCCACCCTGCGGCCCATGTAGCGGCACATGCGCTCGGCGAAGACCTGCCCGCCGCTGCCCGCAAAGATGGATATGTTCGCGCTGTCAAACACCCTTCAACACGCTCCTTTTCACTTGTACGCTATTGTCGGTTTGCCGAGATCACTTCCACCTCGACCCGCGCCCCGACCGGCAGCTTCGAGACCTCGACGCAACTGCGCGCCGGGTAGTCGGGGCCGAAATACTCGGCGTAGATCGCGTTGACCTTCTGAAAGTCGCCCATATCGACCAGAAACACGGTCGTCTTGAGGACGTCGGCCATCGTGAGCCCGAGCTCGGAAAGCACGGCCTTGATGTTCTCGAACACCTGCCGGGCCTGCTCCTCGATCCCGCCCTCGGCGACTTTGCCGACGGAGGGGTCGATCGGGACCATGCCGGAGAGATACACGGTATCTCCGTATTGAACCGCCGTCGAATACGGGCCGACGGCCTTCGGACCCTTCTTCGTCAGAAAGCACTTCTTCATCAGGCATCCTTCCTTTCTTACCACGGGGTCGGCGTCTGGCTCGGGCCCGTGCGCACCTTCGCGCCGGTGTAGTAGACGGTGACGCCGGGCTCGTAGTAGTCGGTCGAGAGCTTCTCGCGCTTGACCTCCTCGCCGGTGTCCCAGTCGTAGCTGATCAGATAGCCCTCGCTCTTGCGGCCCATCTTGGCCTCGCTTCCGAGCACCTTCTCGTCCGAGTAGGTCGCGTACTCGCCGGTGGTGTCCACGCGCAGCACCTCGCGCGTGCCCGGAATGTTGTCCTCGAGCACATTGTACTTGTAGTCGTAGCGGTAGGGCGGGCGCGCGCCGTAGATCTTGACCGTCGCGCTTGCTTCCGTGACTTTCGTGAAGATATACATCGGGTGGTCGGAATCGTTGCGGAACACGAGGTCCTTGCTGCCGGTGTTCGTGACCGCGGCGTCGAGGCTCGGGTAGACGTAGGCCACGGTCATCGAGTGCGAGCTGCGCCGGACGATCGTCATGCCGGACTGCAACAGCGCGCCGTAGAGCGTCGTCGATGCCTGGCAGACGCCGCCGCCGTAGTCGTCCTTCGTCGTCCCCTCGGAGAACTCCGGGGCCTTCTTGAAGCCGCGCGACTGCGTGCGCTCGCCGACGATCTCGTTGAAACCCATCTGAACGCCCGGAGGAATCGTTTGGCCGTTGAAGTACGACAGCGCCTTTCGGATGTTCGATTTCCGGCTGTCGCGGCTTCCGACGATGCTCGTCTTGAACTCCGCGATGACGTTCATGCTCTCGGAGGCCACCTCGGTCGTGATCGCGGGCTTCAATACCTCGACCGGCAGTTCCAGCCGCTCGCCGTTTTCGCCGGTGAGCATCAGGTTGTGCAGAATCTCGCGCGTCGCCTCAAGGTCGAGCGCCGAGCCGTCGGACGACTCCTTCACAATCCGCGGCCTGTCGTCTTCCAGCGCGACAACCGCGTCGACGGCCGGGGCGTCGGTCTTTTGCTGAATCGAGCGCAAAAAGTCCTCCATCCGCGCCTCGTTCCACTTGATCGCGCTGGTGATGTGCTCCGGATTGGCCATCAGCGCCCTGATTTGCGATTTTTGCGTGAAGAAGTTGCCGGAGTTGCCGAAATTCCAGGCGCGAACGAGCGCCTCCTCCTCGTTGAGCTCCGCGCCGACCTGGGAGGGGGAGAACGACCAAGAATTGTCGCGGTAATAGAGCTCGAAGCTCTTGTTCTGCCAGTCCGCCTCCAGCCTTTCAAACAGCCTGACGCCGTCCTCCCAGGTGAGGCCGTTCATCGGGACGCCGTTGACGTAGACGTTGTAGAAGCTGCTTCCCAAGACGCCCGAGAAGATCGTGTCGATCAGGAACCATATCAGCACGAGCGCCAAAATGATGAGCGCCAGGGCGACGGCCTTTGAGCGGGTCAAGGCCGGTTTTTTATGATATCCGCGCTTGGCGGGCAGAGTGCGTTTTCGCTGCATGAGAACGTGCTCCCTCTTGACCTGCAATCGTTGAACTCCCCGGCGCCCCAAAACGGGCGGGGTCCGGCGACGCCTTCTTTATTATACCACAATTCCACGAAAGCGAAAGGGCCAGTTTGCCTCAAACCCCGTAAAAATCGGGAAAAGACGGCTCGCGCGGGGTGGAAAAAGGCGGGAAACCTCCAAAACGGAAATTTCTCGCCGTGATATTTCTGTATTTCCGCGCGCGTCAGTCGAGCGCGATGTCCCGGTAGAAGGAATGGCCGTCGAGCTTTG
>JAAYZL010000276.1 GCA_012514855.1 Clostridiales bacterium | reverse complement strand
CGCCTTTTTCGCGTGGCCCGCGCCGACCGAACCGCCCTTGACGGTGAAGTCCTGCGCGTAGACAAATACCGGCTTTTCGTCGATCAGGCCGTATCCCGTCACAACGCCCGCGTCCGCGTTGAGTACGTCGAGTTCGACAAAGCTCGCCGCGTCCAGAAGCAGCGCCACGCGCTCCCTCGCAAGGAGCTTGCCGGCCTTCTTCTGCTGCGCGCAGAGCTCCGGGTCGCCCTTGAGGATCGCCAGTTTTCGCTCGCGCACGACGGGCAAGTTGCGTTCCACTCCCATTTTTCTTCCCTCCATGCCTGTATTTGGATCATTTGGATGAATAAATCAATAACCTCAATTAAACCCAACTTCTTTTTTCTCCGCTAATATCCTGTTTTCCTGCCGCCGTTTCCGTTAATTTTGATATCCGCTGCCGTTTTTTGTATTTTAACCGCGCGGCGCCGTTCAAGTTTCCGTCACAATGTTGTCGTTTGTATATTCATCCGCGCTCTGGTATAATAGTAGTAAATATGCACCAAATCGACCTCCCTGGAGGGTGACACTCATGCATGCATTCGACGGAATCCGCCTCCAGTTGTTCGCGCGCAGGGGCGGCAGAAATTACATGATGCGCTCGGAGAAGCGCGCCAGCTACAATCACCGCGCCCAGCGCAGAAAGCCTCCGAAGCGGAGGACGAGCAACGGCTACCTGCTCGCGACGCTTTTCGTCGCGATCCTTCTGTGGCCGATCGGACTGTTTCTGATCTGGAACCGGCGGCTGCGCTGCGGAGCGGGCGGAAAGGCGCTGTGGACGGTCGTGACGCTTGCCATATTCTGCGGAATCTGCATAGGCATTTTGACCGTTCCGACCAGCAGCACGAAGCTGCAGGCGTTCCAGGACGCCGCGAACGACCAGTTCGCCACGTGGCGCGCGGACGCGAAGGTGCAGTGGGAGACCTTTGCGGAGCGCTCCGGCGACGCGTTTGGCAACATGGAAGTCGTCGCGGACGCGGCGGGCGACTTCCTGCTCGCGAAGGCCGCGGACGGGCTCGATTCGGGCATCACATTCGCCGACGGCGCGTGGACATGGGTGAACGGACTGCTCGCCTCGAGGGAAGTTCCTGTCGAGCCCGAGCCGACCCCGACCTTGGAACCTTCCGCGGAGCCCGCTGCGGCGATTGAAACCGCCTCGCCCGCGCCGAGGGTGCCGCCGACTGTCCTCCCGACAACCTCTCCGGGGCCGACGGCTACTCCGGGGCCGACAGCCTCTCTGAGGCCGACAGCCTCTCCGAGGCCGACTGAAACCGCGTCGCCTGTCCCGACGATTTCCGAGAGGCCGACCGAGTCCCCGACGAAGGCGCCGACCGTGACACCGACGGCCGCGCCTCCGACCGCGAAGCCCACGCGGGGCATCACGCCGACCGCGACCCCCAGGGCGACCGCCTCGATCGGGGCGGTCGCGGCAACAGCATCCGCGACGGCGTCCCCTTCGCCCGCGCCCACGGAGAAGTCAACCGCCCTTGTTGAGGACGGTCCGGCGGTCGAGGCGGCGAAATTCGGGCTGTCGCTGAATCGCTCGCTCCCGACGCCTACGGCAGTGCCGACGGCCCCTGCGACAGCAAAACCCACGGACGTGCCGACGGCAAAGCCCACGGAAGTACCGACGGCCAAGCCCACGGAAGTACCGACGGCCAAGCCCACCGCGACGCCGACGGCCAAACCCACCGCGACACCGACGGCCAAACCCACCGCGACGCCGACGGCCAAACCCACCGCGACGCCGACGGCCAAACCCACCGCGACGCCGACGGCCAGGCCCACCGCGACGCCGACGGCCAGGCCCACGGAAGAACCGACGGCCAGGCCCACCGCGACGCCGACGCCCAAGCCGACGGAAGCGCCGACGGCGGCCCCGACGCCCATACCCGCGCAGCAGATTCCCTCCGGCGCCGCCGCGACGCTCGCGATCGAGCCGGAATCGACGCCCGCCCCGTTGAAGCCCGCGGGCGCGTACATGGTCTATCACACCGCGAGCGGCGGCTGGTATCACGTTGACGAATTCTGCTCCGGCATGAGGGGCGCGACGCTCTACACGCTCGAAAGCTCGGTCGCGGCCGGTTTCAGGGCCTGCAACAGGTGCTCCGCTCCCGCCGCGTCGCTCGTCGGGGAGCAATCCGTCGTCTGGGCGGACGCCGCGGGCGCCTTCCACACGACCGACGAATGCGCGGCGTTCTTCGGAAGCGCGTCGCTGATGAAGCTCTCCGACGCCGCGAATGCCGGATACGCGCCCTGCTCCCAGTGCGGCGCGACGGCGTACGCCCCGGCCGACGCCGACGGCGAGCTGTTCGCAAAGGCGGAACCGACGCCCGAGCCGACCGCCGCCGCCAGCGAGGGCGAGCTGCTCGAGCGCGCAAAGGCCGTCACCGTCTATTACGCGAGGACCTCCAAGTCGTACCACACGGCTGACTGCAGGTACGCGGCCGACGCGCATACGCTCTACGAGGCGATCCAGGCCGGCAAGGGCGTGTGCGGCCTCTGCCATCCGCCGACGCTCGAAAGCCTCGGCTGACTTTCAAACAGACAAACGGGGGACCTCCGAATCCGGAGACCCCCGTTTCTTTTGGTCAGAGCGCGGAGAGATGCTCGACGAGCACCTTGAGCCCTATGCCGACGAGCGCCGCGCCGCCCGCGATCCCGGCCCTCTTCTGGAAGCGCGCGCCGACCCGGTTTCCGACGGCGACGCCCAGGAACGACAAGACAAACGTCGTCGCGCCGATCAGAAGCGCCGACTTAAGGATATTGACCCTGAGCAGCGCGAACGTCAGCCCCGCCGCGAGCGCGTCGACACTCGTCGCGAACGCCATGACGACGAGCGCCCGGAGGTTCAAAGGACATGCGCCGCAGCCGCCCTTCAGCGCCTCGCGGATCATCTTGACGCCGATGAACGCCAGCAGCCCAAACGCGATCCAGTGGTCGAAGTCCCGGATGTAGCGCGCGAAACCGGAGCCGAAAAAATAGCCGATCACGGGCATCGCGGCCTGAAACCCGCCGAAGAACAGCGCGATCACGAAAGCCCTGCGGTAGTCGACCCCGCGCATCTCGAGCCCCCGGCAGATCGACACCGCGAGCGCGTCCATCGAAAGCCCGACGGCGACGAGCATCAGTTCCCAAAGCGCCATGCGCATCCCTCTTTTGCAACGGTTGAGCGATCAAAAAAACCGAAGGTTTTGCGTGTCGGCGGGCGAGGGTACGGTTCCGCACGCCGACGATCGAGCGGAATTATAGCACGCGCCCGGCGGCCTGTCAACCGCCCCTTCGCGGGATTCCGCGTCAGAAAATGAATCCTTTCGTCTGGAATATACGTTTTCACGCGGAAAAAGCGTTTGTTGCGAAGAATTTATGCGCCTTTACGTAAATTAACTTGCAAAATGGGCCCTTGAGGGGTATACTTTTCCCAACGTGACGGAAATTGTGCCATTTTGGGGAGGTGTCCGGCTTGGAAAATGCGCAGGAGTTGATTCAGCGGCTGAATCACAGCGGCAAGAAGCTCTCAAAGAGCCATCGTCGCATTGCCGAATGCATTGTGACGCACTACGACAAGGTCGTGTTCATGACGGCCTCGAAGCTCGGCGAGTATGTGGGCGTATCGGAGTCCACGGTTGTCCGCTTTGCAGCAGCGCTGGGATACTCCGGCTATCCGCAGCTTCAAAAGGCGCTGCAGGAATTGATCCGGCACCGGCTGACCGCGTCGCAGCGGTTTGAGATGACTTCCGATATGGACCACGCGCAGGTGCTCAACAAGGTGCTCAAGGCGGACATCCAGAACATCCGCTCGACGCTCGACGAGATCGACCTGGACGCCTTCGAGCGCGCGATCGACCGCATCATCCAGGCGCGCGCGATCTATGTGATGGGCCTTCGCGCGTCCGCGCCGATCGCGGCGTTTTTCGTGCATTATCTGAAGTTCATCTTCCCGAACGTGCAGGTCGTCACCTCGGGCATCAGCGACGTGTTCGAGCAGCTCTCGCGCATTGCGCAGGGGGATCTCCTGATCGGCATCTCGTTCCCGCGCTACACCGCCCGCACGATCGAGGCGATGGAGTTCGCGCGCTCGCGCGGCGCGTCCCTGATCGCGATCACCGACGGCCCGCTCTCGCCTTTGCACGCGACGGCCGAGATCTGCCTGATGGCGAAGAGCGACATGGCCTCGTTCGTCGATTCGTTCGCGGCCCCGCTGTCGCTCATCAACGCGCTGATCGTCGCGCTCAGCCAGCGAAGGCG
>JAAYZL010000275.1 GCA_012514855.1 Clostridiales bacterium | reverse complement strand
GGGCGGGGCTGCACGTCGGCCACCCGCGCTCGAACACCGCGATGGACATCATCGCGCGCAAGCGGCGCATGGAGGGCTACAACGTGCTGTTCCCGATCGGCTACGACGCGTTCGGGCTGCCGACCGAAAACTACGCGATCAAGAACAAAATCCACCCGGCGATCGTCACGGAAAAGAACGTGAAGCGCTTCCGCACGCAGCTCAAGCGGCTCGGGTTCTCGTTCGACTACGACCGCGAGGTGTCGACGACCGACCCGAAATACTACAAGTGGACGCAGTGGATCTTCCTGAAGCTCTACGAGGCGGGCCTCGCCTACAAGATGGAGATGCCGATCAACTGGTGCACGAGCTGCAAGGTCGGGCTGGCCAACGAGGAGGTCGTCGCGGGCGTCTGCGAGCGCTGCGGCGGCGAGGTCGTGCGCAAGGTCAAGAGCCAGTGGATGCTCAGGATCACGGACTACGCGCAGAAGCTGCTCGACGGCCTCGACGAGCTCGACTTCATCGAGAAGGTCAAGGTGCAGCAGCGCAACTGGATCGGCCGCTCCGAGGGCGCGGAGGTCGACTTTTCGCTCACGACCGGCGACACGCTGCGCGTGTTCACGACCAGGCCGGACACGCTGTTCGGCGCGACCTACATGGTCATGTCGCCGGAGCATCCGCTGATCGAGCGCCACGCGAACCAGATCAAAAACTTTGGGGAGATCGCGCTCTACCGCGAGCTCGCCGCGCGCAAGTCGGACTTCGAGCGCACCGAGCTCAACAGGGAAAAGACCGGCGTCGCGATCGACGGCATCCGCGCGGTCAACCCCGCGACCGGCAAGGAAATCCCGATCTGGGTGTCGGACTACGTGCTGATGGGCTACGGAACCGGCGCGATCATGGCCGTCCCCGCGCACGACGAGCGCGACTGGGAGTTCGCGAAGAAGTTTTCCCTGCCGATCGTCGAGGTCGTCGCGGGCGGCGACGTCGACGAGGCCGCCTACACGGACATCGCCGACGGAACCATGGTCAATTCCGGGCTCATCAACGGCCTGAAGGTCAAAGACGCGATCCGCACGATCACCGACTGGCTCGAGCAAAAGGGCCTCGGCGAGCGCAAGGTCAACTACAAGCTGCGCGACTGGGTGTTCTCGCGCCAGCGCTACTGGGGCGAGCCGATCCCGCTGGTCCACTGCGAGCGCTGCGGCTGGGTTCCGCTCCCCTATGAGCAACTCCCGCTGACGCTCCCCGAGGTCGAGAACTACATGCCGACCGACAGCGGCGAGAGCCCGCTGGCCGCGATCGACAGCTGGGTCAACACGGCCTGCCCGAAGTGCGGCGGCCCCGGCAGGCGCGAGACCGACACGATGCCGCAGTGGGCGGGCTCGAGCTGGTACTTCCTGCGCTACGTCGACCCGGAAAACGACACCGAGCTCGCGGCGATGGACGAGATGCGATACTGGCTGCCGGTCGACTGGTACAACGGCGGCATGGAGCACACGACGCTGCACCTGCTGTACTCCCGCTTCTGGCACAGGTTTTTGTACGACATCGGCGTGGTTCCGACGCCCGAGCCGTATCAGAAGCGGACGAGCCACGGCATGATTCTGGGCGC
>JAAYZL010000274.1 GCA_012514855.1 Clostridiales bacterium | reverse complement strand
TCGACGTACATGTAGTCGACGCTCTTTTCGCCGGACGGCGCGAAGAACGCGTCCTCGTAGCCGCCGCCCTCCCAGAACGGAATCCGCCACTCCTCGTCCATCGCCAAGGCGTTTACGAGGTACAGCGCGGTCAGGTCGGTCGGCGGGTTGTCGAGTATCTGCGGGATCAGCCCGTCGGTCATGTCCTCGACCCACGCGTTGACCTGTCCCATCGCATCGCCGCCCATCTCGAACCACTTGGCGTCGACGCGCGCCATGTAATCGTCGAGCAGCGCGTAGTCCGGCGACACGAACCCGGCGTTGGCGCTCCTGACCCCCGCGCGGACGAGCGCTTTGACGTCGATCGGTTCGCCCGCGAGCAGGTCGTCGAGTTCCGCGAGCGTCTCCCCCGCCGCGCCCTCGCGCGCCATCGAGAGCGCCAGCGCGAGGCTCACCGGCGACACCGCCGCGTTTTCCGTCCCGTCGGTCAGCTTTTCCAATGCCCGGAGCCCGAGCGGATTCCCCGAGACCTCCGCGCCCGCCGCGGACATCAGCAACAGCACCGCGACCAGCGCGCACACAACTCTCTTCATCCCGGATTCCTCCCATCTCTTTCCTGTAAGACGCAGGGAATCCCCGCCGGGTTCCCCTGTTGCGCGTTTTCCGATAACTGTGTATACTGATGCGGTGCGGGATAACATTTTGTACAAGCAATATAGCGATATCTCGATAGATGCTTCATATGTTGGGAAGGTCATTTCCTATGGCGACTATCTGAAATTCATGGATAAAACGTCGAAATCAATCTCAGAAATGTTATTCTGTTGAAGCTACGGACGGGGATTCCGAGCATTTGAGGGGGCCCCGCCCCCTCAATCCCTCCGGAACACCTCTTGGACGACGTCCTCCATCAATTTGACCGCGCCGGGGAGCAGCTCCTCGGCGGTTTTCTTGCCGTCAAAGTAGTGGAGCGACGGCGGGTTCGAGCCGACCATGCGCAGCTTCCTCTCGTGCTTCTTGACGGCGGTCAGCAGGCGCAGCACGTCCGGGTTCGCCGAGATCGCGAAGCGCAGCGCCATGTCTTGCCCCTTCATGCCGACGTTGTCGACGCCGAGCTTTTCGCACAGCGCCTTCAAATGCGCGATCTCGACGAGGTTCATGACCGGGCGGTTCGGGTCGCCGAAGCGGTCGATCAATTCCTCGATCAGGTCCTCGCGGCTGTCGCGGTCGCGGATCGAGGCGATGCGCTTGTACATCTCGACGCGGAGGATGTCGCTCGTGACGTATTCCTGCGGCAGGTAGGCGTCGACCTTGAGGTCCACGCGCGTCTCGACGTCCCCCTGCGAGGCGTCTCCGCGGAGCTCCCGGACGCTCTCCTCGATCATCTTCACGTACAGGTCGTAGCCGACCGACGCCATGAAGCCGGACTGCTCCGCGCCGAGCAGGTTGCCCGCGCCGCGGATTTCGAGGTCGCGCATCGCGACGCGGAAGCCCGAGCCGAACTCGGTGAACTCGCGGATGGCGTTCAGCCGCTTGTCGGCGGCCTCGGTCAGCACCTTCGCGGGGTTGACGGTGAGATAGGCGTAGGCGAGCCGGTTCGAGCGGCCGACGCGACCCCGCAATTGATACAGCTGCGCGAGTCCGAAGCGGTCCGCGTCGAGCACGATCAGCGTGTTCGCGCGCGGCACGTCGAGCCCGGCCTCGATGATCGTCGTGCAGAGCAGCACGTCGAACTTGCCCTCGTAGAAGTCGAGCATCACGTCCTCGAGCGCCTGCTC
>JAAYZL010000273.1 GCA_012514855.1 Clostridiales bacterium | reverse complement strand
GCGACGGCTGCATGATGGAGGGCATCTCGCACGAGTGCTGCTCGCTCGCGGGGACGCTGAAGCTCAACAAGCTGATCGCGCTCTACGACGACAACGAGATTTCGATCGAGGGCTCGACCGACCTGGCCTTCCGCGAGGATGTGCCCGCGCGCTTCCGCGCCTACGGCTGGAACGTGATCGACGTCAGGGACGGCAACTGCCCGGTGCCGATCGACGCCGCGATCACGCTCGCGAAGCGGTCGGACAAGCCCACGCTCATCGTCTGCCACACCGACATCGGCTACGGCTCCCCGAAGGCGGGGCAGGCGTCCGCGCACGGCGAGCCGCTCGGCGAGGAGAACGTGGCCCTGACAAAGAAGGCGCTCGGTTGGCCCGAGGGCGAGCCGTTCTGCGTGCCCCAAGAGGTCTACGAGCAGACCGCCGAAGTCGCGAAGCGCGGCGCGGTCGCCGAGGAAGCCTGGAACCGGCTGATGGACGAGTATGCGAAGGCGTATCCCGAGCTCAAGGCGGAGTGGGACGTGTGGAACTCCTGCGAGCTGCCGGTCGACCTGATGAACGACGACGCGTTCTGGGCGTTTGACGGCAAGGCCGCGACGCGGAATTCGTCGGGCGCGCTTTTGAACCGGCTGGCCGAGCGCGTGCCGAACCTGTTCGGCGGCTCCGCGGATCTCGCGCCGTCCAACAAGAGCGAGATGAAGGGGAAGGGCGACTTCTCCGCCGAGAATTATGCCGGCGCGAACATACACTTCGGCGTCCGCGAGCACGCGATGGCCGCGATCGCAAACGGCATAAGGCTGCACGGCGGCCTGCGCCCGTACTGCTCGACGTTCTTCGTGTTCACCGACTACATGAAAAACGCCATGCGCATGGCGTCGATCATGGAACTCCCGATCCCGTACATCCTGACGCACGACTCGATCGGCGTCGGCGAGGACGGCCCGACGCACCAGCCGGTCGAGCACCTCGCGGGGCTCCGCGCGATTCCGGGGCTCGTCGTGTTCCGCCCGGCCGACAGCCGCGAGACCGCCGCGGGCTGGGTCGCCGCGATGACCGGCGAGCGCCCGGTCGCGCTGGTCTTGACCCGGCAGGATCTGCCGCTCTACGAAAACAGCGGAAAAGAGGCTCTCAGGGGAGGCTACGCGCTCTCCGACTGCGAGGGCACGCCGGACGTGATTTTGATGGCCTCCGGCTCCGAGGTCGAGCAGTGCGTCGGCGCGCAGGCGATCCTCAAGGCCGAGGGCGTCAGCGCGCGCGTCGTGTCGATGCCGTCGTTCGAGCTGTTCGATCAGCAGTCCGCCGAGTACAGGGAGTCCGTGCTCCCGTCCGCCGTCCGCGCGCGCGTCGCCGTCGAGGCCGCCGCGACGTTCGGCTGGCACAAGTACGTCGGGCTCGACGGCGCGGTCGTCGGCCTGGACCGCTTCGGCGCGTCCGCCCCGTACAAGGTGCTGTTCGAGGCGTACGGCTTCACCGCCGAAAATGTCGCCGAAACCGCGAGGAAGCTCGTCAAATAGCCCAAAAAAATTCGGAGCCGCCCGAGCG
>JAAYZL010000005.1 GCA_012514855.1 Clostridiales bacterium | reverse complement strand
CGATCTCCCAGACCTCGTCGAACGCGTGCACCATCGTGCGCTCGAGCATGTCGTTGACGTAGTCCTCCTCCCAGCGGAAGGACTGCAAATTCTGCACCCACTCGAAGTAGCTGACGACGACGCCGCCCGCGTTGGCGAGTATGTCCGGCACGACCACGACGCCCATCTCGTCGAGTATCCCGTCGGCCTCGGGCGTCAGCGGGCCGTTCGCGCCCTCGACGATGTATTTCGCGCGCACGCACGGCGCGTTTTTCTCGCTGATCTGGTTTTCGAGCGCCGCGGGAACGAGCACGTCCACGTCGCACTCGAGCAATTCCTCGTTCGTGATCCGGGCAAACCCCTCGCCCTCGTAGTCCGCGAGCAGCCTGTGCGTCGAGAGGTATTGGAACAGCTCCTCCATCGGAAGTCCGTCGGGGTTCATGATGCCGCCGGACACGTCCGACACGGCGACGACCTTCGCACCCGCCCTGTGCAACA
Organism: Clostridiales bacterium; assembly: GCA_012514855.1. The sequence continues at coordinate 4,492 of JAAYZL010000005.1, read as the reverse complement.
GCACCGCCGCGACCGAGCCGACTTTTCCCATGCCCTGCACGGCGACGGTCGCGCCGTCGAGCGACCTCCCGAGCTTCTCCATCAAAAGCCTTGTCGTGATCATCACGCCGCGGCCGGTCGCCTCCTTGCGCCCGAGCGAGCCGCCGACCTCGATCGGCTTTCCGGTGACGACGCCGGGCACCGCGTAGCCCTTCTGCATCGAGTACGTGTCCATGATCCAGCCCATCATCTCGGGCGTCGTGTTGACGTCGGGCGCCGGGATGTCGCGCTCCGGGCCGATCAGCGGCAATATCATCGCGACGTACCGGCGCGTCAGCCGCTCGAGCTCGTCCTTGCTCAATTCCCGCGGGTCGACCTGTATGCCGCCCTTCGCGCCGCCGTAGGGGATGTTCACGACCGCGCACTTCATCGTCATCCACGCCGCGAGCGCCTTTACCTCGTCCTCGTCGACGTTCTGATGGTAGCGGATGCCGCCCTTGCACGGCCCGCGCGAGCTCGAGTGCTGCACGCGGAAGCCCTCGAATACGCGGACGTCGCCGTTGTCCATCTTGATGGGCAGCGACACGCGCAGCGAGCGCTCCGGATACTTGAGCGCTATGTAGTCCTTTTGCTGAAGGTCGAGCAGCTCCGCCGCCTTGTCGAGCACCGCCTTGTAGTTCTCAAAGGGATTGCTTTTTTGTGCCATTTCCGCTCCTCCTCGCCCCTGTTCGCTTGGGTTCACTCGCCCCAAGTATAGCATTTGCAGATGCGGATTTCAACCGATTCCGACCGAAAATATGCATTTTACGCGGTTAAGGGAATATAAATGTTAAATATGGCGGTTGTCCTTCAGAATTTCTGTCTTGCCAAGCGGATGATTATCCCATATAATGAGGTGGACACAGGAATTTGGAGGGGGATACTATGGCGGAATTCATCTCCGGACTCAACCCACTGCTGGCGGTCTTTCTGATCGCGGCGCTCGGCTACCTGATCGGCGGCATCAAGATCGCGGGGATCGAGCTCGGCACTGCGGGCGTGCTGATCGTGGCGCTCGTGTTCGGGCACTTCGGAAGCGTCATGCCCGCGCTGGTGCGCAACCTCGGGCTCGCGCTGTTCGTGACGTCGGTCGGCTTCATCGCGGGGCCGAAGTTCTTCCGCAACTTCAGGCAGAACGCGAAGAACTACATCTTGCTGGGCTTCGTGATCATTTTGGTCGGCGCGGTGTCGACCTGGGCGATCATCCGCATTTCGGGCATCGGGCCGGAGCTGGCGGCGGGGCTGATGACGGGCGCGCTGACGTCGACGCCGGGCCTGTCGGCGGCGATGGACGCCGCGGGCAACCTGAAGGACCTCGTGACGGTCGGCTACGCGATCGCGTATCCGTTCGGCGTGGTCGGCGTCGTGCTGTTCGTGCAGCTGATGCCGAAGATCCTGCGCGTGGACATGAAAAAGGAGCTCGAGACGTTCCAGGCCGCGAACCTCACCGAGGTCAAGCCGATCCGCCAAAAGCTGATACTGCTCGATCGCGAGGGCCTCTTCTCGTTCGCGCTGGTCGTGGTGCTGGGCATTTTGCTCGGCAGCGTGACGGTACCGCTGGGCGGCGGCGCGCATTTCTCGCTGGGGACGACCGGGGGGCCGCTGATCACCGCGCTCATCTTCGGCCACTTCGGGCACGTGGGCCCGATCGACCTGCGCGTGAAGAAGCCCGCGCTCGAGATGTTCCGGGAGCTGGGATTGATGCTGTTTCTGATCGGCGCGGGCACCGAGGGCGGCAAGAGCTTCGTGAGCAAGCTGCGGGAGGAGGGCGCGATGCTGTTCGTCTACGGCGCGATCATCACGATCTTGCCGATGATCGTCGGCTACTTCCTCGCGGCGAGGACGCTGAAGCTGAGCCTTCTGAACAATCTGGGCTCGATCACCGGCGGCATGACCTCCACCCCGGCGCTCGGGACGCTGATTCAGGTCGCCGGAACCGACGACGTCGCGAGCGCGTACGCGGCGACCTACCCGGTGGCGCTGGTCGCGGTCGTGCTGGCCTCGCAGTTCATCGTCGTGCTCCTTCGGTAATTCCCCAAAAAAATTTGCGGGGGCCGAGCGGCCCCCGTCGATTTTTTGGGTTATTGTTCGGCGGGAGTGAATCCGAGCAGCGCAACTTCGGCCTCCGCGCCCTCCATGCCCATGAACGTGAACACGTAGAGCGCGCCGCCGTCGGTCAGGAAATACTGCGAGGCGATGTCGCCGTCCACGGCAAAATGCAGCCGGACAAACGCGCGGCCGGCGATCTCGACCGCCTCCGGGACGACGCTTTCAAACCCGGGGATGTACTCCGCGTATTCCTTCACGATCGCCTCGGCCGCCTGCGTCGCGTCCAACGCGCCGCTCGCCGAGACCACGATGCTGATGCTCTTTCCCCCGTTCAGCGCGAGCAGGACTTCTCCGTCAAACGCGCTGCCGGCGTCGTTCGCCGCGGCCTGCCGGTAGCCCTCGAGCGCCTCGCCCTCGACGAGCGCAAAGCCCTCGGGGAGCTCAAGCGCGTACGCGCCGATCGCCGCGCCCGCCGACGCGACCTGGAAAACAAGCAGCGCGCATGCGAGAATTGCCGCAATTCGCCTCATAAAAACACCTCCATTTCATGTTATCATACCACAATTTCGCGCGAAAAGCAATTGCATCCGCGCCCGCGTTCCGATATAATGGAAAGGACGGCATTTTCATCGCGAGGAGAGGAAACACTATGCAGGATTTTCGCACGCGCGCGTCCGAGTGGCTGCGCGCGCACGCGGAGGATATGGCGGAGGAGATTCGGGCGTTCGCGCGCATTCGCTCGGTCGCGCGGGAGGACCTCGGAACGGACGGAGCGCCCTACGGCCCGGAGTGCCGGCGGATGCTCGACTTCGCGCTCAATCGCGCCGGGGAGATGGGCTTTGCAACCCGGGATCACGAGGGCTACTGCGGGAGCGCGACGCTCGGCGACGTCGAAAACGCGATCGGCATCTTCGGCCACCTCGACGTCGTGCCCGAGGGCGACCAGTGGATCTACCCGCCCTACGCGGCGACCCGCGTCGGCGATTTTTTGATCGGGCGCGGCGTGTCGGACAACAAGAGCGCGGTCGCGATGGGGCTGTACCTCATGCGCATGTTCCGCGAGCTCGAAGTCCCGCTCCGGCACGGGCTGCGCCTCGTGATGGGCTGCGCCGAGGAAGTCGGCATGACGGACATCCGGCACTTCGCGAGGACGTGCCCGCTGCCGGTGCTGTCGCTGATTCCGGACAGCATGTTCCCCGCGAACTACGCGCAGAAGGGCTCGATGCAGGGGATGTTCGACATTCCGCTCGGCGGGGATATTCTGGAATTCTCCGGCGGCGAGGTGTTCAACATGGTTCCGCCGGGCGCGACCGCGCTGCTTTCGGGCGCCGCGCCTGCGAATCCTCCGGAGGGCGTCGAGGTCTCGGACGAAGACGGCCGGATGCGCGTCGCCGCCCGCGGCGTCGCGGCGCACGCGGCCAGACCCGAGGCCGGCGTCAGCGCGATCCACAGGCTCGCGGCGGCGCTTCTGGAATCCGGGGCGCTCTCCGGGGAATCCGCGCGCGCGATGCGGGCGCTGAAGGCGCTCTCCGGGGACATCCACGCGGAGGCCGCCGGAATCGCCTCCGAGGACCCGGACACCGGGCGCACGACGATGGTCGTCGGCCTCGCGCGGACGGAAGGCGGCCTCCTGTCGTTTTCGGTCGACTGCCGGCTCTCGCTGAACGGCGACGGCGCGCGCGACGCGGAGCGGCTTCAGCTTTACGCGCGCAACCTTGGGCTGAAGCCGCGGAACTTCCGCGCGACGCGCCCGGTCTACATGCCCAAGGACGACCCGCGCGTCGAGGCGCTGCAGAGGGCGTACTTCGACGTGACCGGCGACCCGGCCGCGCCGTACACGACCGGAGGCAACACCTACGCGCGCGAGCTCGAGAACGCGATCACGTTCGGCATCTCGTTCCCCGGCGAGCAGCCGCGCCCGGACGGCCTCCCCGAATCGCACGGCGGCGCGCACGCGCCGGACGAGTTCCTGTACATCCCGAACCTGATCCGCGCGGCGGAGGTCTACGCGCACGCGATCCTTTCGCTCGATCAATCGACTCTCAAGGAGGGCACATGAAACCGCAACCGCAGCTCGCATCGATGATCAAGGGGCAGATGTTCGACGGCTACCTGCTCACGCGCGCGGCGGCCCAGCGCGCTTCGTCCAACGGCAGCAAGTACCTCGACATGACGCTGACGGACATCTCCGGCGAGGTCAACGCCAAGATGTGGGACGCGCTGACGCCCGCCCCGGCGCCGGCGGAGGTGCTGCGCGTGCGCGGCATGATGCTCGAATACAACGGGAAGCCGCAGCTTCGCGTCGACAAGCTGCGCGTGGCCGGCGAGGACGACGACTACGACATGGCCGCGCTCGCGCCCTGCGCGCCGGAGCCCGCGGGCGACATGATGGACTTCATCCTGAACCGCGCGGACGCGATCGTCG
>JAAYZL010000272.1 GCA_012514855.1 Clostridiales bacterium | reverse complement strand
TCCTTCTCGGTGATGAACCGGTCCTCCTCCCCCACGGCCCGCCTTCTGGTGCAGTGGCGGCAGTACATGGAGCACTTGTAGGTGACGAGCAGCAGCACGCGGTCGGGATAGCGGTGCACGAGGTGCCGGACGGGGCTTTCGCCCTCCTCGTTGAGCGGGTCCGCGAGGTCGTTCTCGCAGGGCAGCGTCTCCTCGATCGAGGGCACAGACTGCCTGCGGACCGGGTCGTTCGGGTCGTTCGGGTCGATCAGCGAGGCGTAGTAGGGCGTGATCGCCATGCGGAAGCTCGTAAGGCACAACTCGATGTCGGACTTCTCCTTTTCGGAAAGCGGCAGAAGCCTGCCGAGCGCCTGCGCGTTGACGATGCGGTTGGCGAGCTGCCATTTCCAGTCGTTCCACTGCGGATAGCGCGCGGCGTAATCGTCACAGAGAATCATCGCGCATCACCTCGAATCCGTCCGAAAGGCCCAGGCGGGAAAGCGCGGCGTCCAGTATGCCGCGCACGAGGCGCGCGTAGGGCACGCCGTTTTTTTCGGCCAGCATCGGGTAATCGCTGTAGCCGGGCGCGAGGCCGGGCAGCGGGTTGATCTCGATGAAGTGGATCGTTCCGTCCTGCGCCATACGGAAGTCCATCCGGGAAAAATCGCGGCAGCCGAGCACGTCAAAGGCGCGCCGCGCGATCTTTTTCATCTCGGCGTTCTGCTCGGCGGTGAGCTGCGCGGGGCATTCGTAGCGGACGTACTTCGTGTACGCCTGCTTGACCTCGTAGCTGTAGACGTGGTATCCCTCGTGCGTGTCGCGCTTGTAGACGATCTCCATGGGCTCGAACACGCGCGTGGCTTCGCCGTTGCCGAGGATGTCGACGGTGAACTCCCGGCCCTCGATGTATTCCTCCGCGAGCATCTCCTGCCCATAGATTTTGCAGTTTTCTTCGGCGGTTTTTTTCAGCGCGGCGCTGTCGCGGGCGATGCACAATTCGTGTATGCCCTTGCTCGACCCTTCCGCGTTGGGTTTGATGAGCACCGGATAGCGCAGGCCGCGCGGCTTTGCCGGCGCGCTCGCGGATAGGAGCGCGTATTTCGGCGTTCGGATGCGATAGGTCGACAGGATGCGCTTCGTCAGCGCCTTGTCCAGCGCGATGCACAGCGTCGTCTCGTCGGAGCCCGTATAAGGAATGCCGAGTATGTTCAACACGGCGGGTATCTGCGCCTCGCGCCCGCGGCCGTGGAACCCTTCGGCAATATTGAATGCGATGTCGATTTTGCTTTTTTGCAGCCGGTCGAACAGGTCCGCCCCGGCCTCTATCGGAACGACCGTCGCCCCCGACGACGTCAGCGCCGCGGATATGGCGTCGACCGTGTCGATGCTGTCATATTCCGCCTCCTCGTCGCCGTGCGCGCCGGGAAGCCCCTCATGCTTCAGATTGTACAGCAGCCCGACGGTCAACCGCCGCCGTAGGAGGGGAACTTCGGAATCACGATCTTCCATTAAAAAACACGCCCCTTTCCCGATAAACGGTCTCATTTTTTTCATGCACCCGGTGCGGCGCTCATGATATATCCAACGCGGGCAAAAGTCAATAGGCTTTACCCCGACACACAGATTTAATATTTACGATAGAGATATTCCGCCCGCGGCCGCAATGTTCGCGGGGAATTTGTGAAGTTTCACCGATGCGGCGTTGACTGGTTCCCGGTGCGATGGTATAATGCGTAGACG
>JAAYZL010000271.1 GCA_012514855.1 Clostridiales bacterium | reverse complement strand
TGTGCATCTCGAGCTCGGGAAGCGTCACCGGCCCCCAGCCGAGGTTCTCATGCGTGTCGAAGCGAATCTTCTTGAACAGCGCGACGATCGAGCTCACGAGCACCTCGCCGCGCGCGCGGGTCAGCGCGCCGTCCTCGACTTGCTCGAACTCGTCGAGCACCTTGAGGCTCGTCACGAGGTCGGCGTCCGTGTAGTAGCCGACGTCGACCCGGCGCACGTACCCCTTCTTGCCGTCGAAGTCGAGCTCCTCGACCTGGTACTGCACGCCCTCGTGCATGTAGATCGCGAATTGGTGCAAAAGCATCGGCACCGTGAAGCGGTCCATCTCGCCGATCACGCGGTGCTTCTTGGGGTCTGAAATGTCGACGATCAGGAAGTTCTGGTCGCTCGCCGAGCGCAGGTTGATGCCCGCCTGCGGGAACTCCTCCGCCATCCAGTAATAGCGCCCGGCGACGTGCCGGAGGATCGACTGCTCGGTCAAATAGTTCAGCAATTCCCCGGTGTCCGGCGCGCCCTCGAAGCCCTCTTGGTCGACGAACGGCAGCTCGTAGGCCGCGCACTTCAGGTGGTTCAGCAATATGTACAGGTTGTTCGGGTTGATCAGCGCCCGCTCGGGCGACTGGCCGAAGAAGTAGTCCGGGTGGTTGACGATGTACTGGTCGAGCGGGTTCGAGCTCGCGACGACGACGAGCAGGCTCTTGCTGCCCCGCCGCCCGGCGCGCCCGGCCTGCTGCCATGTGCTCGCGATGGTTCCGGGATAGCCGCAGAGCACGCAGGCGTCGAGCTGGCCGATGTCGATGCCCAGTTCCAGCGCGTTCGTCGAAACGACCGAGAGTATCTGCCCGGCGCGAAGCTCCCGCTCGATCGCGCGGCGCTGCGTCGGCAGGTATCCGCCGCGGTAGCCGCGCACCTTGCCGGCGTTTCCGAGCGGGTCGCGCACCATGTCCTTGAGGTAGCGCACCAGCACCTCGACCGTCAGCCGCGCCTTCGCGAACACGATGTGCTGTATACCCGCGTGAAGCAGTCCCGCGGCGATGTTGCGCGCCTCCGGGATCGAGCCCGCGCGGATGCCTAACTGCCGGTTGACGACCGGCGGGTTGTAGAACGCGATGTGGCGCTCGCCGGCGGGCGCGCCGTTCTCGTCGATCAGCTTGACGGGCCGCCCGATCATCGCCTCCGCCAACTCCGCCGGGTTCGCGATCGTCGCCGAGCAGCAGATGAACGTCGGGTTCGAGCCGTAGAACCGGCAGATGCGCTTGAGCCTTCGAATGACGTTCGCGAGGTTCGAGCCGAACACGCCGCGGTAGGCGTGGATCTCGTCGATCACGACGTAGCGCAGGTTCTCGAACAGCTTCACCCACTTCGCGTGGTGCGGCAGAATGCCCTGGTGCAGCATGTCCGGGTTCGTGACGACGACGTGCCCCGCCTGCCGGATGTTCGTCCGCGCCGAGGCCGGCGTATCGCCGTCGTAGGTGTACGCCTTGACCTCCGCGCCCATGTCCTCGATCAGCGAGTACAGTTCCGCGA
>JAAYZL010000270.1 GCA_012514855.1 Clostridiales bacterium | reverse complement strand
TGTAGGTCTCGCCGATGTCCAGGCCGCTGTAGTTCAGCGCCGAGAATGTGTACGTCGAGACGCCCCCGGCTGTCGGAGCGAGGTTGGACACCTCCTCGATCAGATTGGCCTCGATCGTCGTATCCGTCCCGCTGTACAGCCGGAACTTGAATTCCCCGGCCGCGTACGCGCGACCCGTCATCGTCTTTGTGCCGCCCAGGATCACCTTCGCCGAAGCGTTGTACGTGTTCGTGAAGTTCAGTCCGCCCACCGTAACCGTCGTGAGGTTCCCCACCGTGCTGATGCTCGGGGTGCCTCCGGCCGACTGCTCGCCCTTCTTGACGACCACCGTCGGCGTCATCACGCCGGTCAGCGGGTCGTAGCCGAGCGTCACCGTCACGGTGTACTTTGTCGCGTCGTAGGTGTGCAGTCCGACGCCGCCGGGCACCTCCACGATCGTGTAGGTGTAGGTCTCGCCGATGTCCAGGCCGCTGTAGTTCAGCGCCGCGAACGCGTACGCCGAGACGCCCCCCGCTGTCGGAGCGAGGTTGGACACCTCCTCGATCAGATTGTCCTCGATCGTCGTATCCGTCCCGCTGTACAGCCGGAACTTGAATTCCCCTGCCGCGTACGCGCGGCCCGTCATCGTCTTTGTGCCGCCAAGGATTACCTTCGCCGCGCCGGTGTACGCGTTCGTGAACGCCACTCCGCCCGCGGCTGGCTGCGGCGTGGTATGCTGCGCGTCCGTGTAGGTGATGCTCTTGATGCTGACGCCGAGCGTTCCGCTGTGGGCGTCGTCGTCGACCTTCACGACCACCTTGTAGGTCTTGGCGTCGTAATCGTAGAACGTCGGCAGGCTGCCCGGGACCTCCCTGATGGTGTAGTTGTGGTCCCCCAGTTGGGCTTCGGTGAACGTCAGCGCCGGGAACGAGAAGTTCGCCGTGCTCACGCCGCCCGTGACGGGAGAGCCCGCCAGGTTTGCGACGGCCGTGCCCACGAGGTTGTTCAGGCTGTCGCGCAGCTCGAAGGAGAACTCCCCGGCCGCGAGCGCGAGGTTGCGCCCGGTCAGCGCCTTGGTGCCGCCCAGCACGATCTCGCCGGTCGCCTTGTAATCGTTCAAAACGTCGACGCAGTCCTTCGCCCTGAGCGTGATGCTGTCAGAGGTACTCGTCCTCGCCTTGAGCACGAAGTAGTTCCCGTTCAGGATCGGCGTCCCGAGGACCGTGTAGTCGTCCGCGCTGCCGATGTTCGTGTTGGTGTCCGCGCGGCCGGTGGCGACGAGCCCACTCGCGGTATAGGGGCTGACGCTCGCGGTTTCGACCACCACGTAGTTCGCGTAGTAGTTGAGGAACGTATCGGTACTGCTTGCGAAGGTCGTGATGCCGCCCGCGGTGGTCCCCGAAAGGGTCGCCACGAGGTTCCCGCTCGTTCCGTCCACAACGGTCACGCCGGCGGAAAGCTGGTCGCTGGTGAACGGCCCGTAGATCTTGAACACGACGCCCTTGAGCGGGACATTGCCGCCGCTCTTCTCCCCCTCCTTGGCGATCTCCAGGTCGCGCACGCGGATGAGGCCCAGGTCGAAGGTCAGGTCGTCCTTCTCCGGCTCCAGGTAGAACCGCTCGGAGTAAAACACGCCGTTCTCGCCGGGCTTGAAGTTGCTGTCGCTGTCGCGCCCGCTGCCCGAGATGGGCGCGGTGCCGTTGTTGCCGGCATAGGCCGGCACGACGATGTAGCCGTCCGGGATGTTCTGGACCTCCAGCTGATAGCTGACGCGTCCGACGCCTTTGAGCTGTCCGTTGATGATGTTGCCCGCGGAATCGTAGTCGGCGCCGGGCTTGTCCGGATCGATCGTCGCCGGGGTCAGCCCGTCGATCTTGTAGAAGCCGTTCGAGCCAATCTCTACCCAGTCGGAAGTCTGCGAGCCGGTGTCGCTGTTGAAGAAGCGACGGATCCTCACCTCAATGCCCCCGCCGGTATAGGAGGGCTCGGCATGCGGGCCGGCAGGGTTGTCGATCCCGGTGCCGTCCTGCAGGCCGTCCGCATCCTCGTCGATCCAGACGCGGTTGCCGACGCCCACGGTCTCCGGCGTCAGGATGACCTTGGCGTAGGGGCTGGCGGAAAAGCCGTTCTGCGGGCCGTTCTTGTATCCGGCCAGCGCGGTGTTGACCGCGTTCTCAAAGAAGTAGTCCTGCAGATCCTCCGCGTCCGCGCCCGGGGCCGTGGCCTCGAACGTGATCACGAGCGTTCCGCCCGCGGGAAGCGGGAAGGTGGTGAAGTCGATCAGTATGCCGAGCGCCCCGTCGCTGTCGCCCGACCAGCCGGTAATCGTGCTGTTGGGAATGACGGAGTCCCTGTATTCTTTGTTGGTCTTGAATGCGTCCGTGGCGTACACCTCGGGCGCGGGGATCACGGCGCCCTGATCCACGCCGTTGACGCTGTAGGTCGCGTGGACACCGCCCTCGTAGTACACCGCCCATTTGCTGTAGCGGTCGGAATCGCCCTGCACGTCCTGGTCGCCCGGAATCGGGAGCCGGTCGACCACGCGCAGTTTGGTCACCGGATTCGCTCCGTTGTTGACCAGCACGATCTTGTAGAGTATCCTGCCCGCGCGGTCGCTGCCGCTTCCGCCGTCGGAGACATTGGCGACCGCGTACTCGGCGCCGGACACGAAATTGCCCATGCCGCTTGCGTCGGCCGCGACGAACTTGTAGATGCTGACGCCGTTCTCCACCTGGAGGTAGATCGGCATGTCGCTCGTCAGCGCCTCGTAGGTCTCGCCCTGGATGCCGCCCAGCAGCTTGCCGTCCAGGGGTATCTCGGGCCATCCGCCTCCCGCTGTCTTGAACGAGGTCCCGAGCGGATTTTCTTCGTTCTTCTTGATCTTCTTGGTGCTGGAGGCGTAGGCGACGTTGAGAATGCTGTCCACGTCGTCGATGACCACGTTGTTGCGGACCATCGCCCGGAAGGTGACGGTTACGCTCTGGCCCGGCTCGAGGAAGCCGTTGAAGTTGCGGTAGATGTAGTTCTTGCCGCTGTCCGGGTCGGTGTAGCTGCCGGTGCCCACGCTGGTCAGCCCGGCGCCCGTGAAGTTGACGTCGTTGAGGTCGACCGACAGCATCGCCGGCACCTCGTCGATGATGACCGGGTTCTCGATCGGAAGACCGGACACGTTCTCCATCGCGAGCGTGTAGAACACATACGCGCCCGGCTTGACCGTCAACGGGTCTTCGCCCGGCAGCCCAAGCGGGGTCGTCCCCTCGGGGTCCATGGGCTGGACGTACTTGGTCAGCTTCGCCTTGGGCAGCTCCACGGACGGATCGATCTCGAGCCTGGCCGTCGACGTTGCCTCGGAAGTGAAGGTCTTCGTGCCCAGATGGTATTCCGCGATGGACCTGGCCGTGTTGCTGATCTCGCGCACCAGCTTGATCAGCGTCTCGGGGGTGCTGTCGGGCTGCGTAAAGCGGATGTCCACCAGGAAGTCGCCGACCGTGAAGCCCGGCTGGAGCTTCTCGCCGCCGACCGTGGCGGTATAGACCACCTTGAAGCCCGTGTAGGTGGAGCTCGGGCCGAAGTCGAAGGTGCGGTCGGATTCGCCCGCGTTGCCGTTTTTGACCTCGAGGCTGCCCAAGCTGTGCTCGCCGCCGGCGTCGATGCCGTAGACCGTGGCGGTCACGCCGCCCGGGACCGTCGTCGGATAGCTCGCGGCGCCGACGACCAATCTGGTGATGATGTACTTCACATGGCCGCCGGGTACGGCGACGCCGTCCTTTCCTTTAAAGGAGAGGGTCTTGTCCTCGACGGTCAGCCGGTCGATGGGCAGCTTGAACAGATTTTCGTCCGTCGACGCCGCGTCCTCGATCCGGAAGGTCACGTCCAGCGGGCCGTTCTGCAGGTTCGCCTCGACCGGCGGGTTCAGCAGGTCCCCGGCCTCGCCGTTGAACTTGACCGCGTCGACGCTCTTTCTGATGTTGGGATCGAGCGCGACGTCCGACACGTTGGCGAACTTGACCACGGCGATCTTGCCGTCGTCGCCCACCGTGACGCTCTTGGTGGTATCCAAGGGCTCGTCGGCGTTCTCCGGCAGCAGGAAGCCCTGCGCCTCCTTGGTTTCTTCGATGGCATAGTCGCCCGGGAGCAGATCCATGACGATCACGGAGCTGTAGTAGAAGCCGCTCCCGTCGCGGTAGTAGCCGTTGGCGGGCACGATCGCGCCGTCCTCGAGCGAATCCGGCTTGTCGGCGCTGTATTGATCGACGGGGAGCCCGGCCAGGCTCGTGCCCATCCCGTCGAGCGAGAACTCCGCATACAGCGGGACCGCGCCGGTCTCGTAGCTGGTCGGGTTCGTGTAGTTGTACTTGAGGATGGCGATTCCACCCATGCGCTTGTTGTAGCCCGCGACAGACGCGCTGACGTCCTTCGCGACGCGGTACATCTTCACCGGCTGACCATCGATCTCGAACGTCTCGCCCGTGATGGCCGAGCCGCCCTCGTACAGCTCCAGGCTGCCCGGGACGTATCCGCTCGGCGTGGAGGACTCGTAGACGTAGTACGCCTGATCGCCGGTCAGCTTCGGCAGGTTGCCGAAGGTCAGCGTGCCGTCCGCGCCGGTCGTTTGGGTCTTGATCAGGGTCAGCGTCGCCGGGGTGGCGGAGGCGTCCACGCGGTAGAGCTTGAACTCCGCATTCGCCAGCAACGGCTTGTTTTGCGCCGGGTCCGCTTCGATATTTGCGTGCGTTCTCCCGTACTTGACCAGGTCGATCTTGATCGCGGTGACGTTCGTGATCGTCAGCTCCGGATGCTCAACCTGCTCCCAGCTCACGACCGCGCCCGGGGTCAGCGTCAGCTGAATCGCCTCGGTCAGCAGCTCGTACTCCGACGGCGCGGACAGCTCGCGCAGATAGTAGGTCGTCTGGTTGGCGGAAACCCGCGCCCAAGGAAGCGTTACGGTCAAGGTCGCCGTGCCGTCGTCCCCGGTCATGACCGAATCGCCCAGCGGCTGCGTGCCCGCCTGGTCCAGGAAGATCCCGAACTCGACGCCCTTGATCGCCTGCGGCGACGGTGAGTCGTCGATCTTCTTCACGACGACGGTCGCCTGCGTGGGCAGGTTGTCGACTTCGAGCACCACCGGGAGCTCCTCGACGTGGTCGGATTCGACGGTCACCGCCTGGGTGACGCCGTCGCCGAGCCATGCGTAGTCAG
>JAAYZL010000269.1 GCA_012514855.1 Clostridiales bacterium | reverse complement strand
GCCGCAGCAGGGGTTTGAGATTCTTTTTCTTTTTCCGGTTGTAGGTACGAATATGTAATATCGTATAAATCAGTTCCTTTAGGGCAATACCGCACAAATCGTGCAGCCGCCCGCGCCCGCGCGATTTATGCGGTATTGCCCCAATTATTGCCCTACCAACCATACCTTGCGCGCCGCGGCGGATCTTTTCCGGCAGGGCTGTGTTGCCGAACCTCGAAATAGCGCCGCTGTTCCTTCGGCTCCGCGCCTTGCCCCGCGCAAAAATCTCCCGCCGCTTTGGCGCAATATAGAATCGGCAGAGCAATAGTACTACATGATCTTGGCCATTTCCTGCCAGTTCTCGGCGGTGACGTCGAACCAACCGGAGCCGTAGATGCACTTGCCATCGACGACGATGTTCTCAAAGCCATAGACGCCCAGGTTGTCGCCCGTCTTTATCTCCTTGCCCTCGATCACGCGCAGTGCGACCTCATAGGCGGCCGCGGCAGAGTAGCCCGGATACCAGAAGCAGCTATGCGTCAGCGTTCCGGCCTCCCAGGCGTCGGTACGGGCGGCGGCGGAGGCGTTGCCGATCAGCAGAATTTGGCCGGTCTTGCCGAGCTCCTCGATCGCGCGGGAGAAGCCCATCGTCGCGGAGGCCGATCCAACCCAAATCGCGGAGAGGTCCGGATATGCCTGGATCAGCTTCTTGCCGACCTCATAGGCGGTGTCGGTCGCGCCGGACTCGATGTAGTTTTCGCCGGTGATACTCTCCCAGCCCGGATACTCCGCGGCCAGCGCCGTGTGCAGCGCTTTCGCCCACTGGTTGTGGGAGACCTCCGTCAGAGAGCCGACCGTGATGGCCACCTTGCCGGTCTCCCCGCCATATTGGTTGAGAAGATCCGCGAAGTGTTCGCCGTAGGCGTCGGGGGCGAACGCGTCCACGTTGTAGTCGATGTTCTGAAGCGTCGCGCCTTCGTGGGTGACGACGGTGGTTCCGTTCGCCTTGGCGATGGCCAGCATCGCGTCTACCGCGTCCGCCGCGATCGGCACGACGCACAGTATGTCGGGGTTGAGCGCCAGCGCGTCGGACAGGCTCTGCAGCTGCGCCGCGGAATCCTGCGAAGTCGGGCCGATGTAGTGGTTCTCGAGCTTGTACCCGCGTTCGCCGATGGTCTCCCCCCACTTGTCGGTCTCCCAGCCCATGCTGTCAAACCACGTGGAGCCGATCGCCTTGACGACGGTCGCGCCCACCAGGGTTTGCTCGGCCAGAGCCGCGGAGCATCCGATCAGCAGCGACAGCGCGAGGATCAGAGAAAGGATCTTTTTCATGCGCTAAACCTCCCCATAATTTTTCTATTTAGCAGGGTTCGCCCTGTTAAATACCCTCCTGCGGGATGCCGCCGCCTCCGCTGCGCTTGCGGCGCCTGATGCCGAGCTTGCGCAGAAACTCCTTGAACACGGGCGTGTTGATCAGCACGATCAGGATCAGCATGAAGCCCCAGCAGACGCTCTTCATATAGGTGGTGATACCGGCCAGGTTCAGCCCGCTGGAGATGACCTGCAGTATGCACAGCGAAAGCAGCGTGTTGGAGACCTTGCCGATTCCGCCGATCAGCAGAAGCCCCGCCAGAACCAGCGTGAGAAGCGCCTGCGAACTCAGCGTGCTCCCGTACTCGGAGCGCACGATCCCCATCTTCACGAACACGACGATGCCGCCGACCGCCGAGAACAGTCCGCTGATGATATAGGCCGTCATGAGCGTCCGCTTGTTGTTGTTGCCGCAATACTGGTTGGCCACGGTGTTCGCGCCGAGCAGTCGGGCATTCTCGCCGTACTTCGTCATGTTCGCGAATACGGCGGCGAGCAGGTAGCACAGGAGCGTCAGCACGAACACGTTCGGAACCAGCCCCCAGACATAGCCGTTTCCGAACAGCACGACGGACGGGATCGTGTTCACGATCGAGCCGCCCTTGGTGATCAGCTGCGCGATGCCCTCGAAGAGCTGCGACGTGGCGGTCGTGACCAAGAGCGCGTTGAGCCCGAATGGCTGACGAACAGGCCGTTGAGCGCGCCGCCGAGCACCCCCGTCGCCAGCGCCACCGCGACGCCTACCACCACGCGCGCCGTGGGCGTCGCCAGCGCGCCGCCGAGCACCATGCCGGTCGTGACCATCGCCATGAATGCCGCCGACATGTTCGCGAGCATGACGATCGACAGGTTCAATCCGCCGGAGATCATCACGATGAACATCGCCAGCGCGAACACGCCGGTCTCGGCCATCTGCAGCATCATCGAGCGCAGATTGGGCACAGAGGGGAAGTTCTTCGGGTTCAAGGCGCTGAAGAACGCCGCGAGAATCACCAGCATGATAAACAGCGTCAGCGTGCGGACGTCCCGCGTCAACAGGCTCCGGACGAAGCCGGGCGCCCTGGCCCTGCCGTTTTCCATAGTCACACCTCTTTCACCCGTCCGTCAGCGGAGCTTCCGGGCTTCCTTGAGTTGGTTGAGCGACGCGAGCGCGACGCTGGCCAGGATGATCACGCCCACGACGAGCTTCTGCGCATAGGAGGGCACGCCGATCAGATACAGGTTGTTGCGGATCAGCCCGATCAGGAAGATGCCCAGAACCACGCCCCCGACCGATCCCTTGCCGTCCTTGAGGATCACGCCGCCGAAGATCGCGCCCGCCGTCGCGTCCGCCTGCTCCGCGAGTATCCAGTCGGACTGGAACAGCGTGTTGTTCGCGTAGTACATCATGCCGGCGATGCCGCACAGCACGCCCATGATGCCGTAGGCCGTGCCGTACACCAGCGGCATGTTGAAGCCGGCGCGCGCCGCAGCGACCTTGTCGCCGCCCAGCGCGTAGATGCCGCGGCCGACCATCGTCTTGTTCAACACAAACCATACGAGCAGTATCGAGGCCAGGAACATCACCGCGCCCATGCTGATCGTGGCGTTTCCGAGCGCCGTCGGAATTTCCAGCACGAACTTGCGGCTGAAGGCGCGCATGCCGGCCGGAAGCGTCTGGATGTAGCTGACGCCGCAGAGCACGATCATCAGCGTGTTGTAGATCTGCGCCGTGCCTAGCGACACGATGATGCCGGGGACGGAGAATTTATAGACCAGAAAGCCGTTGACGAGGCCGCACAAAAGCCCGATCGCGCCGGCGATGGCGAACATCAGGTAGGTTCCCCCGGCCGTGACGCCCAGCGACATGTAGAGCATGATCGTGCTGTACGCGCTGATCAGGCCGATCGACACAAGCGACAGGTCGAGGTTTCCGGTGATCATGACGACCATCAGGCCCATCGTCATGATGCCGATGAACGCCGCGTTGTTGAGAATCGAGCAGATGTTGACCAGCGACAGAACCGTCGGATTGATGATGGCAAACACGCCGAGGATCAGCGCAAAGGCGATCAGGCGGATGCCGTTGTCCCCGATTCTGAACCTTCTCTTCGGCCGGAACTGTTCCATACCGCGCCCCCTATGCCTTGATCAGCTGCGCCTGCAGCGTCGCCTCGTCGATTTCGGCGGACAGGTATTCCCCGGTGAATCTGCCCGCGTTCATCACAAACACCCGCCCGCATATCGCGAGGATCTCGGGCAGATCGTCCGAAATCACGATGACGCCGATGCCCTGCCTTGCAAAGTTCGAGATGATCTCGTGAATCTCCGCCTTCGAGCCGACGTCCACGCCCACGGTCGGGCAGTTGAACACCAGGAGCTTCGGCTGCGCGGCCAGCCATTTTGCGAGCACCAGGCGCTGCTGGTTGCCGCCGGACAGCGAGTTCGCGGGGTCGTCCAGCGACGCCGCCTTGATCGCGAGGGCGCCCGCCTGCCGGCGCACAACCTTGGAAATCTGCTTTTTCCGCATGAAGGAGAACCTGTCGGAGTAGCGGGTGAGGATCGTCGCGGCAATATTGCGGTGGATCGATATGCTCAGAAACAGGCCCTTCGAAAGCCGATCCTCGGGCACATAGCCGATGCCCGCTCTGACCGCGTCGCCGGCGTTGCGCAGTACGAGCGGCTTGTCGTAGAGGCGGATGCTTCCGGACGCCCTGGCGCGCAGGCCGAACAGCGTCTCGGCGAGTTCCGTGCGGCCGGAGCCCAGAAGCCCGGTGATCCCCAGCACCTCGCCCTCGTACAGTTCAAAGGAGATGTTCGAGAATTCCCGGTCCCGCGAGAGGTTCTCGACGCTGAAAATCGAGCGCTCGCGGCTTAATTCCCCGCTGAAGTACGCTTCGTCGACGTCGCGGCCGGTCATGTAATACGAGATTTTGGACTTGTCGAACTCCTCGACCGCGCCGTCGATCACGTTTTCGCCGTTGCGCATGATGTTGACGAATTCGGAGACCTTGAGCACCTCGTCGAGCTTGTGGCTGACAAACAGTATCGCGACGCCGCGCTCCTTGAGCTCGCGGATGATCTTGAACAGGCTCGCGACCTCCCGCGTGGTCAGCGCCGTCGTCGGCTCGTCCATGATCACGAGCTTCGCCTCCTGCAGAAGCGCGCGGCAGATCGCGACGATCTGCTTCTGCGCGACCGGCAGCTTTCCGACCTCGGTCGCAAGGTCGATCTGCACGTTCAGTTCCTCGAGCACCTTGGCCGCCAGCGCATAGTCGCGCTTCTTTCTGGAAAAACGGTAGCCGCTGGAGACGTTGTAGGCCATCGCGATGTTCTCCGCCACCGTCAGGTTGTTAAACAGCGAGAAGTCCTGATAGATGACCTGTATGCCGAGGTTCATCGACTCGTGCGGCGTGAGCTTTGCGAAGGACCGCCCGTTGATGACGATCTCCCCCTCGTCCGCCGTGTAGAAGCCGGAGATGATCTTGATCAGCGTGGACTTTCCGCAGCCGTTTTCCCCGGCAAGGCAGTGCGTCTCGCCCGGGCGAATCCGCAGGCTGACGTTTTTGAGCGCCTGCACGCCGACGAATGCCTTGCTGACGTTTTTGACTTCCAGATAGTATTCGCTCATAGCCTCTGATCCCCTCCCGACTCCCGTAGCGCGGGGTTCATGCATGAAACACCGTTCATTCTGATACTTGCAATTATACCAGAATGAAATATTTTCGCAAGTGGAAATTTTAATATTTATCAAATTCTACGATATAGGTTATAATATTGGCGAAAAATTATCAAATATCCATAAATTCAGCCTGTATCTCATGTTTACTCTTTCATTTCAGTCGTGAAATACATTTGAGGATTATGAAAACTTTACTTGATTTTGATTCGTGGATTGTGTATGATACAGTTACGGAAGAAGTGGGTGTTGTCGCAATGACAGACGAGGGAAAGAACATCACCGTTTCCGACCTCGCAAGAGAAGTCGGCGTTTCGCCCGCGACGATCTCGCGGGTGCTGAACCACAGCCATCTGGTCAGCAAATCGACCTACGACAAGGTCATGAAGGTCATCGACCGCCTCGGGTACGAGATTCCCGAGCAGCGGGAGTCCGCCATCGCCAAAAAGCCGCACGGCAACGTTGTGGTCGTCAACGTCTTCGACTACAGCGACGGCGCCTACGCCGAGTACATGAAGGGCGTCCAGACCTCCGCGTATCGCTACGACTGGGTTCCCGTGCTCACGCAGGACCCGCTGACCGAAGTTACGATGGAAAACTACATAATGACGCTCTCCGGCATGCGCGCCGCGGGCGTGCTTGTTCTCAACCACGCGGACAAGGGCGTGCTGGAGCGCATCAACGCGGAGTTTCCGGTCGTGCAATGCGGCGAATACAACGAGGCCGCGAACCTCCCCTATGTGGGGATCGACGACGCCAGCGCGGCGCGCGCGATCGTTGCGCACCTGATCGCCGGCGGCGCGCGGAAAATCGCGTTTGTCAACGCGCCCTCGCGCTTTCGCTATGCGCGCGAGCGACGCAGGGGATATGAGCAGGCGCTCGCCGCGGCGGGCATCGAGCTCAACCCGACCCACGTCATCGAGCTCTCCGAACCGAGTTACGCGATGGCGCACGCCTTCGCGAGCCCCATGCTGACGTTCCAGAACCTTCCCGATGCGATCTTCGCGGCAAACGACGTCATCGCCTATGCGGTGATCTCGGCCGCGCGCGAGCAGGGACTCGAGATTCCGCGCGACCTCGCCGTCGCGGGCTTTGAGAACCTCGAAATCTCGATCATGTCCAGGCCGAAGATCACGACGGTGAGCCAGCCCCGGTTTCAGATGGGCTTCATCGGCTGCGAGCTCCTGCGCGAGCAGTGGGCAAACGAGGCCGCGCCCACGCAGAGCATCATTCTGAATACGGAGCTGGTCGTTCGCGGTTCCACGCGCTGACGCCCTCTTCGCCCTTCGCGCGGTCGTGCGCCGCCCCTTCGCCTGCGTTTGCCCGCGGCCGTGCCGCATGTGAATAGATCGATGGAGGGTTGCCTATGAAAATCGGGTGCTTGATCAATGTGTTCTGCGAGGCGCCGCTTGCGGACGTGCTGTCCTTCTGCAAGTCGATCGGCATTGAGATGGTTGAAATCGGCTGCGGCGCGATTCCGGGGATCAACCATTGCGACGCCGAGCAGCTTCTGAAGGACGACGCGGAATTCGGCAGGTTCAGGGCGACGGTGGAGCGCTCCGGCCTGGGCGTCAGCGCGTTCGCGTGCCACGCGAACCCGGTGCACCCGGTCAGGGCGATCGCCGAGCGGTTTGACCGGGCGCTGCGAAGCGGAGTGCTGCTGGCGGAGAAGATGGGCGTGGACACCGTCGTCTGCTTTTCCGGCGCTCCCGGCGACTGCCCCGAGACCTCGCGTCCAAATTGGGTGACGCACGCGTTCCCCTACGACGGCATCGCGACGCTGGACTATCAGTGGAACAACTGCCTGATCCCCTATTGGCGCGACTTTTCCAAGTTTGCCGGGAGGCACGGCGTGCGCATCGCCATCGAAATGCACCCCGGCTGGGCGGTCTCCGATCCGGAATCGCTCATCATGCTGCGCGAGAACTGCGGCGACAACATCGGGGCGAACTTCGACCCCAGCCACCTGATCTGGCAGGGGATCGACTGCCCGACGGCAATCCGCAGGCTCTCCGGGTTGGTCTACCACTTCCACGCGAAGGACACGCTCGTGGACGAGGAGGAGATGGGCAAAAACGGCTTCTTCACGCATTCCGGCCCGATCTCCAGCGGCGCGCGCCCCTTCCAGTTCAAGATGCCGACCTATGGGACCGGAGAGCTCTATTGGAAGAAGATGCTCACCGCGCTGCGCGAATCCGGCTACGACGGAACGCTAAGCATCGAGCACGAGGATGTTGAATTTGGTCAGTTCGACGGCGTGATCCGCGCGCACGAGATTCTCAGAGGCATGATCTACCGCGAGCCCGCTGCCCGCTGCGGTTGGAAGGCGTCGATCAAGGAATATCAAAAGACCTTCCTGCCCGTCAAAAAGGAGGCGAACTAGATGAAAACCGGATTGTTCAGCAGCGCCCGGCGGGACCTTTCGCTGGAGGATTTCCTCGATTTCGCAGGCGGGCTCGGCGTGGAAATGGTGGAAATTGGCTGCGGCGAGGAAGTCGGAACCGGCCAGTGCAATCCCGACCATCTGATGCGCCACGCGCAGGCATACGATTCCTTCATCGAAGCGCTCCGGCGCAACAACCTGGAGGTCTCGGCGCTCTCCTGCCACGGAAACCCGATTTCGCCCGACAAAGGGCAGGCCGAGCTCTCCGACAGGTTGATGCGCGGCGCCGTGCTGCTCGCGAAAAAGATGGGCCTCGACACCATCGTCTGCTTCTCCGGCTGTCCGGGCGGCGACGAGAATTCGAAGTACCTCAACTGGGTCACGGTCAGCT
Source organism: Clostridiales bacterium (assembly GCA_012514855.1). The sequence goes on along the minus strand of JAAYZL010000269.1, from coordinate 2,534 downwards.
GGCCGATGGACTACCCCGAGGCGTACAAATGGCAGTGGGACGAGGTGCTCGTGCCCTATTGGAAGCGCTTCGCGGCCTTTGCCGGGGAGCACGGCATCCGGCACATCGCCATCGAGCTGCACCCCGGGCAGATGTGCTTCAACCCGTCCACCGTCAAGCGCCTGCGCAGCGACGTCGGCAGCGATTTGATCGGCGTCAACCTCGACTTCAGCCACCTGATCTGGCAGCGCATGGACCCGATACTCGTCATCCGCGAGCTGAAGGGGATGATCTTTCACATGCACGCGAAGGACATCGCGATCGACGAGCAGCGCGTCAGAGAGAGCGGGCTGATCGCCCGGGCGTATTTCGACCGCCCGACCGAGCGCCCGTGGAACTTCCGCATACTCGGCTACGGCCACGACCTGGGGTACTGGCGCAACATCTTCGCGGAGCTGCGTCGCGCGGGCTACGAGGGCGTCGCGAGCATCGAGTTCGAGTGCGAACTCACCTCGGCCGAGTTCGGCTGCAGAAGGGCGCTCGAGAATCTGCGCGCGTGCATACTCTCCGACGACGCGCATTCGCCGCTCGCGTGGCGCAAGCACGCGGAGCACATGCGCGCCCTGCGCGACGAAGCCTACGGAATCAAAGGGTAGCTCCGGTTGCTTCCAGCGGGTATCCTGTGAAGGCGCAGCCATGCGATTCGCGTATGCGGCGCAAAATTCGTCAACGATTCATACAAATTGGCTGTGGGCGCTGTAGAGGGAATATGCGTTGATGAAGGTCATATCCGGCCTGTTCTTGCCTGGAAACGCAGGGATTTTTGTATGCCGTTTCCAAACCCTCCTCGGTTTATCCGTTCCAGCCGCCCCCCGTTAACGCAAAGAAGCGGCGTTTCACCCCCAAAACGCCGCTTTCTTCTGCACAGGGGGGCTCCAGACGCTCCCTTCGCGTGCTACGCCCCCTCAAAGACATATCGCTCGCTGTCATGAATCAGGGTCAGCCTGTCGCCCTCGAGCGCATAGAGGTATCCTCTCAGAGCGCGGATGCTCTCTCCCATCGCGATGCAGAGGCTGTTCGCATTCCAGACACCCTCAAGAATCTCTCCCCCCTCGGAGCCCTGGCAGCTTCCGTCCTCCCGGAATTCAATGAATTCCAAAAACTCCGCGGTTTCCTCCGTCGGAGCCTTCCACCGGCCGACGAGTTGGGCCGTGTCCACCATTTTCAGCGCCTTGGCGGGATCGGCCGCGCCGTTCTTCCACGTCAGAACCCAATCCGGCTCGGCGAGGTTCGCGCCGAACTCCTCCGCCCGTACGACCTCGGACGGAAAATCGGCGCCCAGAAGATAGGAGAACAGGCGGAAAATCTTCCAGCCCTGCGGGTATCGGACGATCATACAGGTATGCGCGTAGCGCTGTCCGTCCAGCTCGTAAATCGCCAGATAGTCCCGGCAACCGCCGAATCCATAGACCATTCCGTTGGCCAATGTGCCCTTCTGGTAGTTCTCCGTCAGCGCCGCTCCGCCTTCATAGCGGCAGACCTCCCTGAGCTCCAGCCCGGAGAGCCGCGCGGGGTCGAGCATGTCGATCATCTGTTCAGCCGTAAGCCCGGAAAGCGCGGAGCCGTCCTCCTTGAACGCCCCGGTGCTCGAATCCAACTGCGCCAGCGTTGTGCCGGTCAGGGGGCGCCCCCCCGCCAAAAGAGCGGTCACAAAGTTGAAGAGCCGCCTTGTCTCAAGCGCGGTCAGGGTGTTGAACGGCACATACGCCTCGTATTCCGAGGGAAGCCACATGTCGGTCGTCGCAGCCGGCATATAGGTGCCCACCCGCTCAACCGCCGCCGCAAGGTCGAAATTCACCGCCGCGGGCCGCGCGCAGGTGGCGCCCAGGGCGCCCAGCAGGTTCTGGTTTTTGACGCATTCCGCAAAATAGGCGATCGCCTCCTCGGGGCTCTCAAAGTACGCGTCCGGAATGCCGATCTCCGAAACCGCGGCGGCCCGGTAGTCAAGCGCCACGGGATGGGAATCCCCGTTGAGCGCAAGCGTCACATCCAGCTCCGCCGGCTCCGCCTCCGCCACCATCTTGGGAACCTTGAAGACCAGGGCGCCCGAGACCCGAACCAGCGGCCCGAGCTCCGCAAGTTCAAAGATCCGCTCCGCCTCGAACGCGTACTTGCCGCCGTACACGAGGCTCGCGGAGAGCTGCTCGTCCAGCGACAGCGCTTCGGTGGCGAAATTGGCAATCGTCACCTCCAATACAATCCAGTCGTGCGTGGAGCTCTCCTCTCCCCGCCACGTTTCCGCGACATACGCCTTGTCGAGCGAAAGCGACAGCGCGTCCGGGTTTTCCACGCCCCCGCCAACCGCAACCGCCTGCGCCGACGCGCAGGAAAAGAGCAGAGCCAAGACCAGCACAAGTGCGGCCGCCTTTTTCACGGTGCAATCCCTCCATTCCCTTATTTCGCGAATTCCGTCAGGGCGTTTCGATTTCCGTCAACTCGCACAGCACCGTGCTGCCGTCAAGGTAAGGGAGCAGAATATAGCGGTCCCCGCCCGT
>JAAYZL010000268.1 GCA_012514855.1 Clostridiales bacterium | reverse complement strand
TGACGATGTACTCGCCGTCGATGAAGCCGACGTTGACCCCGCCGATCGGGCCCGCCCACGGGATCTCGCTGATCGCGAGCGCGGCGGAGGAGCCGATCATCGCGGGGATGTCGGGGGAGTTGTTCGTGTCGACGGACATGACCGTCGCGACGATGTTCACGTCGTGCCGCATTCCCTTCGGAAACAGTGGGCGCAGCGGGCGGTCGATCAGCCGGGAGGTCAGGACGGCTTTCTCGGCGGGGCGGCCCTCGCGGCGGTTCCAGCTTCCGGGGATGTGGCCGACCGAATACAGCTTTTCCTCGAAGTCCACGCCGAGCGGGAAGAAGTCGATGCCCGGGCGGGGGGTCTTGGAGACGGTGGCGCTGGCGAGGACGCACGTGTCGCCGTAGCGGACGAAGCACGCGCCGGAGGCCTGCTCGGCGTACTTGCCGAACTCGAGCGTGAGCGTGCGGCCGCCCAGCTCCATGGAATAGGTTTTGAACATGCGGATTTTTCCTCCTTGTAGGTCGTTGGGGGGTTCCGCACATGGACGCACGCCTGCGAAAAGGTTGAAATTCCACTGGAATTTCAAGCCGCCTGCGGTGAATTTGCCGAATTGCATTCGTCAAATTCGGTCCCTTGGCGACCGATTTTGACAACCCCGAAGGGCTTGGCAAAATCGCCGGCAGTGTTTCGCACCCTAGCGTCCATGTGCGAAGAAATGGTTTCCGTCTGCAAACTGCGCCGCCGCGCGGATGTCCGGCGGCGGCGCAGGAAATGCCGTTTGAGGCAGCGCGCGAAGCGCCGAGGTTCCGGGGGAGAGAGGGATTACTTGCGCAGGCCGAGCTTCGCGATCAGCGTGCGGTAGCTCTCGATGTCGGTCGACTTGAGGTAGTCCAGCAGGCCGCGCCTCTGGCCGACCATCAGCAGAAGGCCGCGCCGGGAGTGGTGATCCTTCTTGTGCACCTTCAGGTGCTCGTTCAGGTGGTTGATGCGCGCGGTGAGCAGCGCGATCTGCACCTCGGGGGAGCCGGTGTCGCCCTCGTGGCGGGCATAGGTTTCCATGATTTCCTGCTTGTTGATGACCATGACAAAATCTCCTCCTGTTTCGCATTCCCGCCAGCCCCGTATGCCGTCGGAGAGTCGGCAAACCGAGCCCGCGGTTCAATCGCGGCGATTCTATTCTGCCGCATGGATCATTGTACCATACTGGAAACTGTTTGTAAACGCACTTCACACAAAAATCGCAATTTCCGGCAATGCCGGTCACTTCCTCCACGCCGACGGGGTGAACAGCATCAAGATCGGGAAGATTTCGAGCCTGCCGAGCAGCATGCACATCGACAGCGTAATCGTGCTGAGGTCGGAGAAGATCGAGAAGTTCCCCTTCGGGCCGACGTTGCCGAGGCCGGGGCCGACGTTCGAGATCGCGGTCAGGACCGCCGAGAACGACGTCTCGAGCGAGAAGCCGTCCAGCGACACGACGATCGTCGCGAGCATCGTGATCAGCATGTACGCGTAAAAAAAGCCGAGCACGCCGCCCATGATCTTCTCGTCGACGGGCTTGCCGTCGAGTTTGATGACGCGCACGGCGTTCGGGTGGACGCTCGTGTGGATGTCCCGGCGCAGGTTCTTCCACAGAAGCTGCGCGCGCACGACCTTGATGCCGCCCGCGGTCGAGCCGGCGCAGCTCCCGACGAACATCAGAAACACGATGACCGCGCGGGAAAACACCGGCCACAGCGCGAAGTCGGCCGTCGCGAAGCCCGTCGTCGAGATGAGCGTCGTCACCTGGAAGAAGCTGTACCGCAGCGCCGTGAAGAAATTCCCGTAGTTCGGCAAAATGCTGACGGCGATCGCGACCGTCGCCGCGGCGACGATCGACACGAACGTCTTGAGCTCGCTGTTTTTGAAAAAGCCTGCGAAATGCCCGTGGAGGAGCAGGTAGTAGATCGAGAAGTTGACGCCGAACGCGACCATCGACACGCTCAGCACCATCTCCGCCGCGAGGTTCTGGAAGTGCCCGACCGACGCGTTGTAGGGCGAGAAGCCGCCGGTTCCGGCGGTCGCGAACATGTGCGTCAGCGCGTCGAACCAGTCGAGCCCGCAGAGCATCAGCGCGATAACGAGCATGACCGACATGCCGAGGTAGATCTTGTAGAGTATCTTCGCGCTCTTCGCGACGCGCGGCACGAGCCGGTCGGGGGACGGGCCGGGCGATTCCGCGCGCATCAGGTGGATCGAGCGCGCGCCCATCTTCGGGATCAGCGCGAGCGACAGAACCAAGACGCCCATGCCGCCCGCCCAGTGCGTGAAGCTGCGCCAGAACAGGAGGCCCCGCGGCACGGCCTCGACGTCCTGCAAAACCGTCGAGCCGGTCGTCGTAAAGCCGGACACGGTCTCGAAAAACGCGTCGACGAACGACGGGATCGAGCCGTGGATCACGAACGGCAGCGCGCCGAACGCGGACACCAGCACCCAGCTCGCCGCGACGACCGCGAGGCCCTCGCGCGGGCGCAGCAGCTCGCTCTTCGCGCGGACGCAGCCGAGCAGCAGCCCCGCCGCGAGCACGATCGCGATCGAGATCAAAATCGCCGGGTAGTCGGCTCCGCCGTAGTACAGGGACACGATCAGCGGCAGGAACATGAGCAGCCCCTCGACCGCCAGCACCGAGCCGATCAGCCGGACGACGAGCCTTGCGTTCATTTCCCCGCCCCCGCCGCGTCAAACGCGTCCTCGAGGTTGGCCACGGTGCCCTCGAGCGCCGTCAGGATCACCGAGTCGCCCGATTCGATGTGGTCGCCGCCGAACGGTATGATGCACTGCCGCCCGCGCACGATCAAGGTCACCAGCACGCCCTTTTTGATGTTCAAGTCCCGGAGCGGGACGTTCAGAAAGCCCGCGCCCGGAAGCGCCGTGAACTCGCTCGCCTCGACCTTGCCGCCGAGTATCGCGTACACCTTTTCGATGACCGCGCTCTTCGACTGCGACAGCGCGCGCACCGAGCGCAATATGCCGTTCGCGGCGGCCTGCTTCGGGCTTATGACGCTTCCCAGGCCCATGTCGCCGAGCACGTCCATGGTGTTCAGGTGATTGACCTTGACGATGACCTTGCGCACGCCCGCGCGCAGCCCGTAGAGGCCGACGATCAGGTTCTCCTCGTCGCGGTCGGTCAGGCAGATCAGCGCGTCCTCGCCGCGCACGTTCTCGCTCTCGAGGAGCTCCGAATCGGTTCCGTCGCCCTGGACGATCTCGACGTCCTGAAACTTTTCGGAGAGCAGACGGCACTTTTCCTCGTTGATCTCGACGATCTTCAGCTTCACGCCCATGCCGGCGATCGCCCGCGCGAGGTAGTAGGAAACGTGCCCGCCGCCGATCAGCATCGCGCTCTTGACGCGGTTCGTGTCCTTTCCGAGAAGCTTGAAAAACCGCGTGACGCTGTCCCGGTCGCCGGTCGCGTACACGTGGTCGCCGCTCTGGATTTCAAAATCGCCGCCCGGGATCAGCGCTTCCGCTCCGCGCTGGACGGCGGAGAACTGCACGCTCGGAATCTTGCCCCGGAGCTTCGAGAGCGGCACGCCGACGATCGGGTCGCCCGCGTCCGCGCGGAACCCGATCATCTCGACCCGGCCGTGCGCGAAGCTCTCGATGTCCGTCGCGAACGGGAAGCGCAAAAGCCGCGAGATTTCCAGGGCCGCCGCGCGCTCGGGGTTGATGATCTGGTCGATGTCGAGCTTGTTTAAGAGAAGCGTCAGTCCCTCGGTGTAGTCCGGGTCGCGCACGCGCGCGATCGCGTACTTCGCGCCGAGCTGCTTCGCCATCATCGCGCAGACCATGTTCGTCTCGTCGCCGGTCGTCGCGGCGATGACGACGTCCGCGGTCTCGACGCCCGCCTCCAGAAGCGTGCGCACGTTCGCGCCGCTGCCCGGAACGCACAGCACGTCCAGCGTCTCCGACGCCTTCGCGAGCGCCTTTTTGTTGTTGTCCACGATGGTTACGTCGTGTCCGTCCTTCGAGAGGTAGTCCGCCAGCGTATATCCGACCTTGCCGTCGCCGACAATAACGATGTTCATCCTTATCCTCCGTCAAAGTTGATCCGGGAGGTCCCCGGAAAAGCTTGTTTCCGCCGGGCCGCTGACGAACAGGTGGCCGTTCCTGCCCCGCTTGATCAGCAGCTTCCCGCCCGGAAGCAGGATCTCGGCCTTCGGCTCGATCAGACCCAGGTGCACGCCCGCCGCGAACGCCGCCGCCGCGCCGGTTCCGCACGCGAGCGTCGCGCCGGAGCCGCGCTCCCAGACGCGCACCTCCGCGCGGTCGGGCGCGTCCACACGGCAGAACTCGACGTTTGTGCGGTTCGGAAAGCGCGGGTGCCGCTCGACGTAGCCGCCGAAGTGCTCGAACTCGGCGTTGCCGGGAAACAGGTCGTAGGTAACCGCGTGCGGGTTTCCGACCGAAACGAGCAGAAACGGCACCTGCCTGCCGCCCAGGTCGAGCGGCACCGTCTCGCCGATCTCGGGAAGGCCCATGTCGGCCACGACCGAGCCGACCTTCCCGTCGCGCACGTTCAGCTTCAAGGGCTTTACGCCGCCCACCGTCTCGATCGTCGCGCGCGTGTCCGAGATTCTGCCGGTCTCGTACAGGTACTTGCCGACGCACCTGAGCGCGTTGCCGCACATCTCGGCCTCGCTGCCGTCGCGGTTGAAGATGCGCATCTTCGCGTCGGCGGCGTCGGAGGGCAGGATCAGCACGAGCCCGTCCGAGCCCACGCCGAAGTGCGCGCGGCTCACCCGGACGGACAATTTCGCGGGATCGGAGACTTTGACGGCCTCCTCCGGCCCCAGGAACACGTAGTCGTTTCCCAGGCCGTGCATCTTGACAAATTTCATCGCAAACACCTCGGCTCGATTTCAGCCCCCATTATAGCAGATATGCGCGGCGTTGACAATTGCGTTCGATGGGGAAGCGCGCGCAAAGCCGCATCTTAACAGCGCCTTGATGCGGGCGACTCCGGGGGCAATCCGACTTGCTTTTCAAAGCGTTCTGGTGTAAAATGGGAGAACAGACAGACATTCGGGAGGATTGTAAATTATGATCATCGACAAGACCATGACCATCGGCGAAGTGCTCAGAGCCGACCGCGGCTGCGCGCCCATCTTCATGCGCTACGGCATGCACTGCCTTAACTGCCCCGGCGCGACCGGCGAACCGATCGAGATGGCCTGCGCCGCGCACGGAACCGACGCGGACAAGCTGGTTCAGGACCTGAATGAGTACTTCAAGGACAAATAGGCCGGAGGGAGGCGCCCGTATGCACGTGTTCAACGACCTGGAGGGCCTGCGCATCGCCGCCGAGATGGAGAAGCGCGGCGAGACCTTCTACCGAAACGCCGCGCGCGTTAGCAGGAAGCGCGAGGTCATCGACATGCTCGAATCGCTCGCCGAGGACGAGCGCCAGCACCTCAAGGAGTTCAACCGGCTCTACGAGGAGGCCGCGCGCAGCCGGAACGCGTTCGACCCCTACGACGACGAGACAAACGCGTACCTGTCGGCGATCGCGGCGGACATCGTGTTCCCCGGCGGGCTGATGGCGCTGCGCAAGGAGGGCTTCGACGACATAGGCGCCGTGTTCGACCACGCGATCCAGTCGGAGAAGGACTCGATACTGTTCTATACGGAGCTCGCGCGCATGAGCGCGGACGAGAAGGCGCGGCGGATGTTTTTCGAGATCGCCGGGCAGGAGCGCGCCCACCTTCAGAGGCTCTCCCGGCAGAAGGAGGGCCTATGACTCCCGTCGACGAATACCGCCGGTGGCTTGCGAGCGCCGCAGGCGACGAGGCGGCGCAGACGGAGCTCCGCGAGGCCGCAAAAGACCCCGCGGAGCTTGAGGATCGCTTCTACCGCGAGCTCTCGTTCGGAACCGCCGGCATGCGCGGCGTCTTGGGGCTCGGGACGAACCGGATGAACCGGTTTACCGTCGGCCGCGCGACGCTCGCGCTCGCCGCGCTGGTCCGGGAAAACGGCGGCGCGGGGCGGGGCGTCGCCGTCGGCTACGACTCCCGGCGCTTTTCCCAGGAATTCGCGAAGGAGGCGGCGCTGATCCTCGCGTCGCAGGGCGTCCGGGCGTATCTGTTCGACGCGCTGCGCCCGGTGCCGATCCTGTCGTTCGCGGTCCGAAGGCTCCACTGCCTCGCCGGCATCGTCATCACCGCCAGCCACAACCCGCCCCAGTACAACGGCTACAAGGTCTACTGGGAGGACGGCGGCCAGCTCCCGCCCGAGCGCGCGGACAGGATCACCGAGAAACTGCAGGACATCGGCTACTTCGACGCCCGGCCGATGGACGAAAATGCGGCGCGCGAAGCCGGGCTGCTGGTCACCATCGGCAGGGACATCGACGACCAATACATCGAGGCGGTCAAGGGGCTGCTCGTGAACCCGCCGCTCGCGTGCGCGATGGGGAAGGAGCTCAACATCGTCTACACGCCGCTGCACGGCTCCGGGAACGCGCCGGTGCGCAGGATTCTGAAGGAGATCGGCATCGAAAACGTCCACGTCGTGCCCGAGCAGGAAAAACCCGACGGCGCGTTCCCGACGGTGCGCGTGCCGAACCCCGAGGAGCGCGACGCGTTCGACCTGGCGATCAAATTGCAGGAGAAATTGAAGGCCGACCTCTCGGTCGCCACCGACCCGGACTGCGACCGCGTCGGCGTCGCGTGCCTGACCCGGTCGGGCGAGGCGAAGCTGCTCGACGGCAACCAGATCGGCTGCGTCCTCTTGCACTACATACTGTCGCAGAAGAAGGCGCTTAACAAGCTCCCGAAGAACGCCGCGGCCGTGAAGTCGATCGTGTCGACCGAGATGGCGCGCGCGATCTGCGAGGACTTCGGCGCCAAGCTGTTCGACGTCCTGACCGGCTTCAAGTTCATCGCCGAGAAGATACAGCAGTTCGAGGAGAGCGGCGAGTACGCATTCCAGTTCGCTTTCGAGGAGAGCTACGGCTACCTCTCGGGAACCGACGTGCGCGACAAGGACGGCGTCAACGCCTGCATGCTGATCGCGGAGGCCGCGTGCTACTACAAGCAAAAGGGCATGACGCTGCTCGACGCGATCGAGGCGCTGTACAGGCAATACGGCTGGTTCGGCGAGCGCACGGTCTCGGTCACACTGAACGGCAAGGACGGGCTTCAACGGATGCGGGAGCTGATGGACGGGCTGCGGGAGAGTCCGCCCGAAGCCATCGGCCCCGCGCGCGTCGTCCGGATTCGCGATTACATGCTTAACGAGCCCAAGAGCGACGTGCTCTACTTCGAGCTCGACCGCGGCTGGGCGTGCGTGCGTCCGTCGGGCACGGAGCCGAAGATCAAGGTCTACGCGGGCGCGGTGAGCGCGTCCCATGAGGAGACGGAGAAGCTCCTCGATCAATACATCCGCGCCCTCAAAGGGACGCTCGGCATGGAGGACACAAGCGCATGAAACTGGGCGTCGTGGGGCTTCCCAACGTCGGCAAGAGCACGCTTTTCAACGCGATCACGTCCGCGGGCGCGCAGGCGGCGAACTACCCCTTCTGCACGATCGAGCCGAACACCGGCGTCGTCGCGGTGCCCGACCCGCGGCTCGACGTGCTCGCGAGGATGTACAACCCGG
>JAAYZL010000267.1 GCA_012514855.1 Clostridiales bacterium | reverse complement strand
CTGGATTCCCCGCTGCACGTCGTCAAGGGCGGGGCGACGATCGACGAGATGCCGCTTTCGCACTTCATGGGCCCCGGCTGCTGCATCGACTGCACCGAGGTGAAGCCCAACGAGCCGGTGACCGCGGCGATGCTCGAAAAGGGCGCGAAGGTCGCGGGCTTCGACTTCTTTCAGGACCTCGGCGCGAAGAGCAACGAGCTGCACCCGGAGGACTTCGTCGTGCACCGGATATTGCTCGAAAACGGCTGCCTGAACATCGAGCACATGACGAACCTCGGCAAGGTCGTCAACACGCGCTTCGACCTGATCGCGCTGCCGCTGAAGCTCCGGGGCTGCGAGGGCTCGCCCACGCGCGCGATTGCGCTCCGCTGACATGGAATTTGCGAATAAGGTGGTTCTCATAACCGGCGCGGGCGCCGGGATCGGGTACGAGTGCGCGCTGCAGTTTGCCGACGCGGGCGCGCGCCTCGTCGTGAACTCGAGGAGCGAGCGGAACGCGCGCGCGGCGGCGGAGGCGATCCGGGAGCGCGGTGGGGAAGCGGAGTTCGTCGCGGGCGACGCGTCGGACGAAGCGGTCGCGAGGGCGATCGTCGGCCGCGCCGCCGAGGTCTACGGGGCGGTGGACATTTTGGTCAACTGCGCCGGCGTCGTGCCGCAGGGCTCCGTCCTGGTCACCGCGCCGGAGGAATGGGACGAGGTGATGCGCGTCAACGTAAAGAGCGTCTACCTGATGTCCCGGTTCGCCATTCCCGAGATGCGGAAAAGGGGCGGCGGCGCGATCGTCAACGTGAGCTCGGTCATCGCCACGAAGGGCTTCCCGAACCGCGCGCTCTACGCGGCGAGCAAGGGCGCGATCTTCGCGATGACGAAGTCGATGGCCGCGGATCACATCCGGGAGAACATCCGCATCAACTCGATCAGCCCCGGCACGGTGTTGTCGGAGTCGCTGCAGAGGCGCATCGACGGGGCCGCGAACCCGGCTGACGAGAAGAAGATGTACGAATCGCGCCAGCCGCTCGGCAGGCTCGGCACGCCGGCGGAGATCGCGCAGGGCATACTGTTTCTCGCCGCCGACAAAAACAGCTTCATGACCGGCGCGAACCTCGTCATCGACGGCGGGGTGTCGATCTGACGGACGGCGAGACAGAGGAGCCGTCGCAATGGCGGCTCCTTGTTCTGTTTGTTTTTGGGGCATTGCCGCCCTCTTTATGCGGTATTGCCCCAACCGAGTATCCGCCGCGCTTCCTCCGCGACGCGGGCGCCGAGCCGTTGATGCGCCTCGGCCGAGAGGTGGACGCAGTCGTCGGGGCTGACCTCGGCGACCTCCGCGGCGTTCAGGAAGTGGAGGCCGTTCTCCTTCGCCAGATTCGCGTACAGTCCGGCGAGCCGCGCATCCTTTTCGAGGCAGTTCGCGCCGAACTCCTGCCCCGGCCACGCGTCGGCGATGCCCTTTCCCAGGTGCGCCGGCGCCATGACGAGTATCTCCGGGGGCTTTCCGCCCGGCCCGTACCCGCCCGCGCGGATGCGCTCGACGAGCCTTCCGACGCCGCGCGCGATCAGGTACGCGGTCGCGCAGAAGTGCTCCTTGACGTCGTTCGTGCCGAGCATCAGGATCACGAGATCGACGGGCATCTTCGTCAGCATGCAGGTGTCGATGTACTTGAGCCCGTTGCGCCGCTCGTCGAGCACGTCGTCGAACATCGTCGTGCGCCCGTTCAGGCCCTCCTCCTCGACGCGGTACTCCGGGCCGAGCGCCCTTTGCAGAATGCCCGTCCAGCGCGCGTCGAAGTCGAAGCGATTGTGCGTCCAGTCGGGGAATTCCTCCTTGGGCATGAAGCCCCAGGTGTTCGAGTCGCCGTAGCATACGATCGTCTTCATGAATTTACCTCCCGTCCGCGAGCGCTTCCATGCGGCCGTAGCACTCGGCGATGATCCTGACGACCTCCTCCGCGGGCATCTTCCGGAAGTCCTCGTAGATCGGGTTGATCGGCTCGGCGAGCACCGGGCCCTGGTACCCCCTGTCCCGGAACAGCCTGTAGGGGGTCACGGAATCGATCACACCGGTCGTCATCGGCATCGCGCGCGTCAGGTCCCGCTGCTCGCGCGCTCCCTTGCCGGCGATGCCGTCGTTGATGTGGAAGCAGATCATGTCGTGCACGTTTTGCGCCGCGTAGCGGAGGTCGTCCATGTCGGCGTCGCAGCCGGTGTACCAGTGGAAGGTGTCGAACACGAAGCCGATCGTGGGATCGACCGCCGCGCACAGCGCGCGCTGCCCGGCGATGGTGTGGATGAACGGGTACCTGAACATGTTGCGCAGGTCCCACGGCCCGAGGAACTCGATGCCGTAGCGTATGCCGCCGCCCTTCAGCACGCGGTTGACCCGGCCGATGCGGATCGCGTGCCAGTCGAAGTTGCGCTCGTAGTCGCGCTCGTCGCTGCCGGGGAAGATGTGGCTGTAGGCGTATTTCACGCCCATCATCGCGCCGGTGTCCGCCCAGATTTTCAGCTTTTCGAGCCCGGCGTCGAACATCGTATCGTCCGTCGCGAACGACAGGAAGTCGGCGGGCGTCGGCAGAAGGCTCCACTTGAGCCCGGCGTCGGCGACGCACCTCGCGGCCTCGCGCGCCCTTATCGGGTCCTCCAGCAGCTCCGCGGGCGGGTTGATGCCGCCGATTCCGTATTTCACGAGCAGCGGGACAAGCTCCTGGACGCTCGATTTCACCTTGTAAAAGACCTCGCCCGCGTCAAATGCGGTGTACATGGTTCACCTCTCCCTTCAAAAGCGTCTCCCGATTTGGCGGACGAACTCGGCCCAGCCGGGGATGTCGCGCTCGCGCTTGATTCCGCGCACGATCATGCCGGCGCCGTAGCCGATCCCGTTCGGATTTTGGCGAATTGATGACGTTCGAGTCCCGGCCTCGAGCAGCGGCACGGGGCCGAACTCCGCCGCGACGCGCAAGGGATAGCTGGTAGAGCAATAGAGAGCACGCGGCATGGATGCCGCCTATCCCGCGGCCGCTTGCTTCGCCGTTACTCCGAACTATACACTACGGGATTTGCCGTGTCAACCGATTCTTGCCAATATCTCCGGAGACGCCTGCCCTGTTCCGCCGACGAACCGGCTTGGGGAGTATCCGACACCGCAAAGCACGGGCGCGATCCGCCTTCCGGCGAACCGCGCCCCTTTGAACCGGTCGATGGACCG
>JAAYZL010000266.1 GCA_012514855.1 Clostridiales bacterium | reverse complement strand
ACAAAACTGTGCTATAATGCTTTATACGCGGTTACTTCCGCAATGCCTTATCGGAAGGGCGGTGCTTTATGAACAACAAAATGGGCGAAACGAGGCATTTCAGCCTCTCCTCCGAGGCGCCGGAGTCTGCCGCGGACATCATTCACGTCGTCTATCAGGCGCTGAAGGCCAAGGGGCACGACCCGATCATGCAGTTGGTGGGGTACATCATCTCCGGCGATCCGACCTACATAACGAGCCACAACAATGCCCGGTCGCTGATCCGCCGCCTGGAGCGGGATGAAATCCTCGAGGAATTCGTGCGCTTTTACATCACGGAGCACGAGCACTAGAAGGCCATGCGCGCGTCAAGGCTCGGCGCCTCCGGCCCGATGGTGACGAGGCTGTGCTTCGGCACGCTGACGATGTCGCCGCTGCAGGCGAACCTGCCCGCGGAGGAGGGCGCGGACCTTCTGGTCTACGCCTATGCGCGCGGCGTCCGCTTTCTGGACACGGCGGATCTATACGGAACCTACCCCCACATCCGGCGCGCCCTCAAGGAAGCGCCGGATTATATCGTCGGCACGAAGGCATACTGTTATGACGGGAAAACCGCCAAGGAAGCGCTCGAGCGCGCGTTCCGGGGGCTCGGCAGGGAGTTTGTCGACATCTTTCTGCTGCACGAGCAGGAATCCGTCCACACGCTCCGCGGGCATTTCGAGGCGCTTGAATATTTGGCGAAGCAGAAATCGCTCGGCGGGATCGGCGCGGTCGGAATGAGCACCCACTATGTCGAGGCCGTCGACGCGGCCGGGCGCTTCCCGGAGATCGAGGTCGTCCACCCGCTGATCAATGCGCGGGGGCTGGGCATCCAAGGCGGGACGCTTTCGGACATGGAGCACGCGATCGAGCGCGCGCACGCGCGCGGGACAGGCATCTTCGCGATGAAGGCGCTCGGCGGCGGCCACCTGATCGGGGATTCCGAGGCGGCGCTCAGGTACGTCCTCTCGCGGCCGTGGATCGACGCGGTCGCGGTCGGCATGCGGTCGTTCGCGGAAATCGACGCGAACGTGCGCGCGTTCGACGGGGATTTCGGCCCGCTCGCGCCGCTCTCGAACAGGCGGCGGACCGTCATGGTGCACGACTGGTGCGAGGGCTGCGGCCGGTGCGTCGAGCGCTGTTCTCAGCGCGCGATCCGGGTCGCTGACGGCCGCGCGGCGGTCGACATGGAGAAGTGCGTGCTCTGCGGGTACTGCGCGGGCGCGTGCCCGCAGTTCTGCATAAAGGTGGTGTGACGCTTGCGCGTGCTGTGCCTGGACGTCGGCGAAAGGCGCATCGGCGTCGCGGTTTCCGATCCGCTCTCGATCACCGCGCAGGGCGTGGAGACGATCTTCACGAAGGGCCCTGAGCGGGACGCCCTGCGCGTTCGCGAGCTCTGCGGCGAGTACCTGACCGACCGCGTGCTCGTCGGGCTTCCGCGCTCGATGGACGGCTCGGAGGGCTTTCAGGCCGTGCGCGTCCGGGACTTTGCCAAGAGGCTTTCGCTGTTCGACCTGAACGTGCGCTTTCAGGACGAAAGGCTTACCACGAGGAGCGCGACGCGCGCGCTGATCGAGGGCAACATGCGCCGCGAAAGGCGCAGGGAGGTCGTGGACATGCTCGCCGCGTCTTTGATCCTCCAGACGTTTCTCGACGCGGGCGGCTGGCCCGAGAAACAATACGAACAACCCAGAAAGAAGGTCTTCAGGATGAGCGACGGCAAGGAGTTCAACATGGAGCAGGACGACATCGTGGAACTGATCGACGAGAGCGGCAAGGAAGTCAGCTTCGAGCACCTGATGACGCTCGAGCACAACGGCAAGACCTACGTGTGCCTCGCCCCGGTCGAGCCGGACGACGAGATCGGCGACGACGAGCTCGTGATCCTGCGCATCGACACCGACGAGAGCGGCAACGACGCGTACGTGACCATCGACGACGACGAAGAGCTGGACGACGTGTT
>JAAYZL010000265.1 GCA_012514855.1 Clostridiales bacterium | reverse complement strand
GCACATCGTTCACATCGATGGGGTCACTGGTTCGAGTCCAGTACAGACCACCACAATCCGTCTCGAAAGGGACGGATTGTTTCTGCTTAGATATAAAAAAACGGGGCATCAAACGGCTCAATTCAGGCCAAAATCATTAAAAATATGCGGTAATCCCCCTTCATTTTCTTCATTTTGGAGCAGGTATCCCTTGTGCTCGCATCAGCAGCCGCATGAGGTTCCGCATCCCTTGCGCCAGCGTAAAAGCGCGGCGGATCATGATGCCCTTTTCAGGAGGGTAATCGCATATCGATCGGTATTTCGGTTCAATAATCGCTTGACATCGCCAATCTTTACCAGTACAATGAGACCATAGCTTGACTGGCACCTCCCGAAAAGTTCATTGACTGCGACGACGACGAAGTGCAAACAACCGACGCACTTGAGCATGCCCGACCGCAAGCTGCCGCCGACGTTGCCAGACTGCCCGGACAGAATAGGAGGCGCCTGAATGAAAAACCAAACAATACCCGCCAAGGCCGCGGTTTTTGCCGCCGTGGTCCTTGCCCTGTCCTTGGTATTGATGACCACGGCCGTTGCGGGGTCGGCGCAGGACTGGCTTGCCGACCTGTACAAAGCATATGAAGGGCTGGCCGACGACCAGACGCAAGCCGCGGCAACGCCGCCGCCGGCGCAGGAAACCACCCCTCCGGCATCCGTCTCCGGAGGGCAGGCCGTTGACATGACGGGGATAAGACAGGTATACGGTGATTTTGAATTCATGGTTTCTTCCCGTTACAATGAAGCCGGAATCCTCAAATATACCGGCACGGAGTCGGAATTGACCCTCCCAACTGTTCTTGGCGGTTATCCCGTCACATACATCGGCATGGGCGCGTTTTCCTTTTGCCAAAGCCTTACCGGGATCGTGTTCCCCGATACCCTTGTCGGGCTGCAGCAAAATTCGCTCTATGCCTGCACAGGTCTTACGGATGTCTATTTGCCCGACAGCGTAGAGTACATCCAGGCGTGTTCGTTCACGTACTGCCAGAGCATGCGGAGCATCCGCCTGCCGCCGGGAATCACCCTAATTGATGAAGGCGTGTTCCTTAATTGCCTTAGCCTTGAAACCATCGAAATCCCCGACGGCGTGACGAATATCGCCCAATATGCCTTTGCCGGCTGTTCGAGCCTTGGCCGGGTTTCGGTTCCTGCAAGCGTTCAGGAAATCGCGAGCGACGCATTCTTAAAGAGCCCCAACATAAACCTGCATGTTTACGAGGGGTCGTACGCGCATCAATTTGCCCAAGCCCAAAGCCTGCCCTATACGGTCATCGGGTAGGGTATCCGTTTGATATAGAGTTGATAGTAACACAGGGAACGGTTCTCTGTGTTGATATTTCTATGTGCTACGACCACATGGGTAGAGCACATCGTTCACATCGATGGGGTCACTGGTTCGAGCCCAGTACAGACCACCAACCCGCCTTTGGGTGGGTTTTTTATATATCAAAAATGTTTTCTTTGCTTCAAACGAGCGCTCGAACGCCAGATTCCCCGCGACGGGATCGAAGGAGAAATACCGACATTGAATGTCGTCAGGGCGAACGCGTGCCTGCCGTCGCGTCAAGGCAATGCTCTGCGGTGCGCCGTAACACTCCGCGCCGCCCGGCATACTATGGTCCGGGATAAGCACCTTGCGCGAGGTGTGCATGATATAGTTGGTGAAAGAGATGCATCCATTTTCAAATAGCAGCGGTGCGGGCGTCCGGAAGCGGCTGGCCGCGCTTTTGATCGTCCTTCTGCTGCTCTCGCAGACCGGCGCGGTGGGCGAGGAAACGGTTGTGTACACGGTCACGTCGACCGGAAGCAGCGGCGACGGCACGCTCGAGGCAGCGATCGTCGCCGCGAACGCCCTGCCCGCGGGAAGCGGCTTCCAGATCGCCATCGAGGTCGACGGGACGCTGCCCGCCGCGACAGCGCTCGACCTCTCCGCTAAGACCGGCTGGCTCCGGGGCCGCCCGGGCGCGACCATCGCCGGGTTCACCTGCGAGATCCGAAGCGGCGGGGTGCTGACGCTCGAGGGCGTCGTCATCGACAACCGCGAAACCAGCCTGTCGGCGATCCGCGTATCGGATACGCACGACGGAAACACGCTGCTTCTCAAGGACGACAGCAGCATCGCCGGGGACACGGGCGGCGCCGAATCGAACCTCTGGATCGACGAAGGAAGGCTCACCGTCGACAAGGCGCCGGGCGGCACGAATCTCAACAGCACGCTGACCCTGACGGGCACGCGATACGGAGTCGACGAGCAAGGGTGGCTCACGGTGAAGGGCGGCACGCTCGCGGCGCATGGGTCGTCCAGCGGAATCCTTTCCTCCGGCTCCTTCGGACATCCCGTGGTCGCGGGCGGAAGGCTGATCATGACGGGCGGCTCATACGCGCTTCAGGGCGGGTTCGGCGGAACGACCATCGAAATCTACTCCGGGAACCTCGAGTCGTACGGCGGCATAGCCGATTTTTCCATCCACGAGGCCGTGTTTTACTTCGGCGGATCGTTCCACGCGCACCAGCCGCCCTACGCCGTATGGAGCGCGGGTACGATTGTGCACCTCGTGACCGCCACGGTGGGCACGCCGCCGGTGGCGAGCGCGGATGTGACCTGCTCGCTGGACGGCGGCGAGGCGTTCACCGCGATCACCGACGCGGAAGGGAAGCTGTACCTGTGGATGCCGGAGGCCGACGAGGCGGCCGTCGAGGTCGACACCGGCGAATCGGTCTACCGCGCGAGCGGAACCGTCGAGGCGAACAACGACAACGCGATGCTTCTGCAGCGCGTCGAGCCGGTCGTGACCGGAGTGATCGTCACCCCCTCGTCCGTCCGGGCGGAGCGGGGCTCTACCGTGCAGTTTTCCGCGCGCGTGGAGGGCGCGTACTACCCGCCGCAGGAGGTTCAATGGAGGGTCGAAAACGGGCGCGCGGGTACGACCATCAGCGACGCGGGGCTTCTCATGATCTCCGGGACGGAGACCTCCCGAACCCTCGTCGTGACCGCCGCCTCCGCCTACGACGAGGCCAAATCCGGCGCCGCCGAGGTCGCCGTTGCTGCTGCGTCGACCGCTGCCGTCGTGCTGATCGCCGTCCTGCTGCTATTGCTGCTCTTTCTGGCAGTGTTGTTCCTGGGCAGATGCATTTGACGCGTGCTCCATTGAGCAAAACGCGCGATCATTGCAGCGCCGATTGACGAAATCGCTGTCAAGGCGCGTCGCGGGAAAAGCAGGGCCCGTATTTCCCTGCCGAGCTGCCGCTGCGCGGCTTCCGGCTCAGCGGGCTCCGTTGCCGGGGCGCTTCCCCGCCTTCGGCCGAATCAGCTCATAGCTGCGGGTAATCATCCGCTTCAACTGCTTCACCGGCACGTCGCCGCCGAGCGCGACGGTGTTCCAATGCACCTTGTTCATGTGGTAGGCGGGCATTACGTCCTCAAACGCCTGCCGAAGGAGGTCCGCTTCGAGCGGCTCGCATTTGAGGTTCACGCACAGCTTGCCGTGCCGCTCGTAAATCAGCGCGAAGGACTTCCTGTTCGCGCGGTGGCGCATGACCGTCCACGCATCGCCGTCCGCGATGTCGTCGAACGGATAGTCCTCGTAGGCGGCGGGGAACGTCAGGCAGAAGTCGATGAGCTCCCGGCGGGTCATGGCGGTCGCCTCCTGTCCCTCAATCCACGCCTCGACAGGCGCGCCTTTCCGCCATTATACTATTTGTATCATCGGAGCGCAACGACGGATTCAAAGAGGACGGCCCGGGCGGATTCCGAAGCCCGGGCGCGCCCGCACGGCGAAAAAAACGAACAGCCGAACTCCATGCGGATACCCGGTCCCGCGCTGCACAGAATAAGCGCGGACGGAAAAATCCGAACGGAGGTCGATTTTCAATGCCCGAAAAAAATCCCGATCCGTCGAGCCTGCCTATGCCGACGCTCAAAGACATCCCCGAGCCGAACGCGGACGCCCGGCGGATCACCGCGCTGGTGAAGGAGCGCGGGCGCATCACCGGCTACCGGCTGTCGGACGGCCGCACGTTGAACAAGGAGGACGGCATACGCCTCGCCCGGCAGGGAGGCATCCGGGGCGTCGGCGTCGCGACCCGCAACGGAGCCGAATACCTGAAGTCGCTGCCGGACGGAAGCGAGCGAAACAACCTCGGAAACCTGCCCTCCGTCACGCCGTGACGGGCGCGGACCGGGGCGGGGTTCCCGGCGGACGGGCGCGGGGAAGACAGCCGTGACGCCGTTTTCTCCGACCGTCTGGAAGGAGGACAGCCCGCCGGAATACGCCTTCGAATATCGCCGTTGCGAGCTCTGCACCCCGCGGTCGCGCGTCGTTTGGGGCGAGGGAAATCCCAGCGCGCGCGTCGCCGCGATCCTGGACAACCCGGGCGCGCGCGAGGACAACGAGGGCAGGGAATACGTCTGCGGCACGCGGCGGACGCTGCAGGCCGCGCTTGACGGCGCGGGACTGTCCGCGGGCGACGTCTATCTGACGTATCTTTTGAAGTGCAGGCCGCTCCGCGCGTATGACAGGGACGCGGCCAGGGCGTTCAGCATGCCGTTCCTCGTTCGGCAGATCGAAGAAATGCGGCCGGAATTCGTCGTCTGCCTCGGGGACGCCGTCGTCCGTGCGGTGTTCGGCGCGGACGCGCATGTGAAAACCCTGCGGGGAACGTGGCGGACCGCGCTCGGGCGCCCCTGCGTCATTTCCTACCACCCGCTGGCCGTCCGGCGGCGGCCCAACCTGATGCGCCCGTTCATGGAGGATTGGGCGATGCTGGCTGAGCGGTTGCGGCAAGGCGCCGGACAGACCCCGGCGCGCCCGGATTGACCGCGATCCTCCGGGCGCCGGTCCGCTCACAAATCGCCGATCCTCTCCTCCAGAACCCCCCGGAGCACGGCGGCGTGGTTGACCGTTTCGCTCCTCGCGGCATACAGAAGCGTCAGCTTGCCCGCCCTCGCGAGTTCGAGCAGATGGCGGACGGCGGACTGTTTTGCGGCATCCGCGTCGAGCTCGAACCGGTACATCTCCGAAAACCGCTCGAAGTTCTCCTCCCTGTGCCCAAACCACGCGCGAAGCCCGGGGCTGGGCGCCGCGTCCTTCAGCCACTCGTCGAGCCGCGCGTCCCGCTTCGAGACGCCCCTCGGCCACAGCCGGTCGACCAGCACGCGCCGCCCGTCCGCCTCCTCCGCGGGCGCATAGATCCGTTTGATTTCGATGCGCATGACCGCACCCCCCTTCCGCCATATATATACCCCGCCCCGCTTGTCTGAAAATGCGGTTTCTGCTATATTGAACCCGAAGGGCTGTTGTGCCAAGGAAGAATATCATTGCCCCATACCCTGCGCGCCGCGGCGGACCTTTTCCGGCAGGGAATCGGGCAAAACGGTTCGGAGGCCCTCTCCGCCGCGCGTTTCAGGGCGAATCCGGGCCGTTTCGCGCCCGTCCCGGCACAGCGCGGGTTTTTTCCATATAATGAAGGGATCAAACAGGCCCCGCCCGGTTTTCCGGAAACGCGGTGGAAATCGCCCGCGATCCGTGCTATACTGTCGAAAAACGGGCGGCGGAGGGATGGTATGCTGCGCATCGCGCTGTGCGACGACGACCGGGAGGACCTTGCTCGGCTCGAGCGCGACGTGCGCGCGTTCCGGGCGGCCCATTCGCCGGACGTCGAATTCGAGCTTTGCTGCTACGCGAGCGGCGCCGACCTGTTGGCCGCGGTGGAGCGCGGGGAACGGTTCCACATCATCCTCCTCGACGTGATGATGCCGCTTTGCGACGGCATCGAGACCGCGCGGGAGATTCGCCTCGCGGACAAGGCGGTCAAGATCATCTTCCTGACCGGGAGCGCGCAGTTCGCGCTGGATTCCTACGACGTGAAGGCGTTTTCCTACCTGCTCAAGGGCGGCCCCGGCGAAAAGCTCCATGCGGTGCTCAGCGAGGCGGCGCAGGAGATCGAGGGCGCGCGCGACCGCTCCATGCTCGTCAAGGCCAAGACCGGCCTCGTCCGGCTCCAATACCACGGCATTTCGCACCTGGAGGTCGTCGGGAAGACGATCACGTTCTACATGAGCAACCGGGAGCGCTACGAGATGTACGGCACGCTCTCGGAGGTGGAGGAGCAGTTCCTCTCGCAGGAGCGGTTCCTGAAGCCGCACCGCTCGTACATCATCAACATGGACCACGTGCGCAAGTTAAGCGAGCGCGAATCGCTCATGACCGACGGCGGCCGCGTGCCGATCTCCAAGGCGAACTACAACGAGGTAAAGCGCCGCTACATCGCCTATTCGTTCGGACGGAGTGTGACGCCAAATGCACAGCTTTGAGATGCAGTTCAACACCTGCCTGCTGTTTTTGTACATCGCGTCCGCCATCATGATTCTCGAGGGGTTCGACTTCCGCAGGCCCGGCGCGCGGCTGTTCGCGGCGCTGTTGGTTGCCGGGGTCGCGGCCAACGTGCTGGCGCTGCGCGCGTTCGGCCTCGAGCGGTATCTCGGCGTCTATCCGGTGGTCTCGCTTCTGTATTTGCTCGTGACGACGATGTTCATCACCCGCTACCGCGGCATCAAGACGGTGTTCGTGTTCCTGACGGCGGTCATCTGGGTGTCCCCGCTGTTGCTCGGCGCGCACGCCGCGGCGCTCGTGTTCGGCCCGGACTACTTCGTGAAGCTCGTGAGCTACGTGCTGATCGCGATTCCGATGCTGCTCCTGTTGAAGCTGTACTTCCGGCCCCCGCTTCTGTATCTCTTGGACAACTATCACCGCGGCTGGGCGCTCTTCTGCGCGGTGCCGCTCCTGTGCGCGTTCGTGTCCTACTACCAGACGCGCTACCGCTTCCTGTACGACCTCGAGACCTTCCGGGAGACCGGCATCTGGCAGCTCTCGCTGAGCATGCTCTCGTTCCTCACATACCTCCTGATCGTCGAGTACGCGCGGCAGATTCGCGAGCGGCTCGAGGCGCGGGGCGTCTCGCAGCTTCTCCAGACGCAGCTGCAGGGGGCGCTGCAGCACATCGAGTCGCTGAAGCACTCCGAGCGGCAGGCCGCCGTGTACGTCCACGACCTGCGCCACCACCTGCGCTACATACACTCGCTCGCCGCCGAGGGCAACCGCGACGGCATCATGGGCTACGTCGCCGGCATCGAACAGAGCATCGACCAGTCGACCGCGCACGCCTTCTGCAAAAACGAGACGGTGAACCTGATCCTCTCGTCGTTCCGGGCACAGGCGGAGCGGCGCGGCGTCGCGATCGAGATACGCGCCGACATCCCGGAAAAGCTCGGCATCCCGGACGCGGATTTGTGCGTCATCATCTCGAACGCGCTCGAGAACGCGATCAACGCCGCGAGCGCCGTCTGCGACCGGCAGAGGGTCGTCCGGTTCAACTGCCACACGAGGAACGACCAGTTGCTCCTGGAGATCGCGAACCCGTTCGAAGGCGAGGTCAAGATCGAGGACGGCGCGGTCGCCGACGACGGCGGGCTCGGCACGAAGAGCATCGCGCTGATCGTCGAGAGGCACGCGGGGCTGTGCAGCTTCGAGGCGAAGGGCGGCGAGTTCGCGCTGCGCGTGATCCTGTGACGGGGAGCGTGATAACTACGGCAGTTCCGCGGCGTCTTTGTAATAAATCCTGTATTCGGCGGGCGTCATGTGCGAGTACTCGCGGAAGATGCGGTAGAACTGGCTGACGTTCGTGTAGCCGACGTCGGCGATGATCTCGTGGACGCCGCGCTCGGTCGTGAGCAGGAGCCTGCGCGCCTCGGCGAGCCGCAGTATCGTCAGGTACGCCTTGAACGGTATCTGCATGTTCTCCTTGAAGATGTGCCGGAAATACGAGGCGTTCATGCCGACCATCGCGGCCATCTGCCCGATGGTGATCTTCTCCGTGTAGTGCTCGTTGATGTACTCGACCGCCGTGCGCACGCGCGCGTTGATGCGGTTCAGCGTGTCGTTCCGGTCGCTTTTCTCATAGACCGACACCAGCTCCAGCAGAATCTGCCGCACCTTGATGTCGAGCGCCAGTTCGAAAAACATGTCCCTTTTCTTATAGATCTCGTGCGCCTCCCACATCAGTTGCGCGATCCGCCCGGCGGCTATGTGGTCGGCGTCGATCTTGTTGCGGAACGTCAGCGCGTTGTAGTTGAACATCGAGAGATACCGCCGGTCGAGCGCGCGCCCGCCCGGGCCGGAGATGAACGACGGCAAAAAGATCAGGAACAGAAACTCGACGGTCTCGCCCTCGTCGGCGACCGCGACGTGGTTTTCGTTGTTGTTCGACAAAAAGATGTCCCCTGCGCCGATCTCGAATACCTTTTCCAGGTAGATGAACTTGCCGCGCTTGCCGGTGCACAGCCCGATCTCGTAGTACTTGTGCCAGTGCAGCGGGTCGTTGCTCCCGTAGACCGTATAGGGAAACACATGCACCGGCAATTCCGGCGAAAAATCGAACTCCCAGTTGGCCCCGCCCATGCGATCCCCCCCATTGCCCGGATTATAACATATCGGAGGAACCCTGTAAATTGAAAAGCCGCTTTTGCCCCTAAATAAGCCATTTTTGCGATTGAAAGTATCATAAAGAAAGAATATACTCATGATGGAGCGGTCGGAAAACTTAACAATATTTACGGAACAAATAAAAAGGAGTGGTTGGAATGAAGAAAGTATTGGCAATGGTGCTGGCGCTGCTTCTCGTGGCATCCTTCGGCGCGGCGCACGGCGAGGCGAAGACCTACAAGGTCGGGTTCTCGAACGTGTGGGTCGGAAACAGCTGGGGCGTGCAGTGCGTCAACGAACTCGAGTCGTTTCTCAAGAACAACGAGCAGGTCTCCGAATACTTCATCACGAACGCCGACAACGACGTCAACAAGCAGATTTCGGACATCGAGGACCTGATCGCGAAGGGCGTCGACCTGCTGATCCTGCAGCCGATCACCCCCGAGGCCGTGTCGGCCGTCATCGAGGAGGCGTTCGACCGCGGCATCGTCGTCGTGACCTGCGCGTCGGCGCTCGCGACGGACAGCTACCACGCGTCGGTCGTCGCCCGCGACTACGACTTCGGCCGCGTCGGCGCGGAGTGGCTCGTCGAGAAGATGGGCGGCAAGGGCAAGGTCATCTGCCTGGACGGCATGGCCGGGCTGACCGTCGCCGTGAACCGCATGAAGGGCGCGACGGACGTGTTCGCGCAGTATCCCGAGATCGAGATCATCGCGACCGTCAACGCGGACTGGGACTACGCGAAGGGCAGGATCGCCGCGGAGAACCTCCTGGCGGCGTATCCGCAGATCGACGGCGTGTGGTCCAGCGGCGGCGACATGACGCGCGGCTGCATCGAGGCGTTCGTCGAGGCGGGCCGCCCGCTGATCCCGATGATGGGCGAGGACAACAACGGCTTTTTGAAGCTCTGGGCCAAGTACATGGATCAGGGCTACCAGGGCATCGCGACCTCGATGCCGACCTGGCTGTTCGCCGAGGGCGCGGCGATCGGCCTCGAAATCCTGAACGGCACCTACGCGGGCGAGAAGGACATCGTCGTCGACATCCCGATCATCACGCAGGACACGGTGCTGGACTTCGTGCGCCAGGACCTCTCCGACAGCTTCTGGAACAACACGCGCATGCCGGAGGAGGACATCCAGGCGCTCTACGGCGGCGACAGGGACGGAACCCAGGGCTTCTGATCCTTCGAATACCGGTACGGCTGCGGAGGAGGGGCTCGCCCTTCCTCTGCGGTCTTCTTTTGAAAGGAAACCGGCCGTGAACAAAATCACCCTGCAGGCAACCGGCATCCACAAGACCTTCCCGGGCGTGAAGGCGCTCGACGACGTCGGCCTCGCGCTGTATGAGGGCGAGGTGCTTGCGCTCGTCGGCGAAAACGGCGCGGGCAAGTCGACGCTGATGAACGTGCTCGGCGGGCTCGTGAGGCCGGACGCGGGCTTGATATCGATCGACGGCAGGGACGTCATGATTTCGAACCCGCTCGAGGCCGCAAAGCTCGGCATAGGCTTCGTGCATCAGGAGAGCAACCTGCTCTCAAACCTGACGGTGCTCGAGAACGTGTTCCTCGCGCGGGAGGTGCTCGGGCCCGTCCGGTCGCTCAGCCGCGCGAAAATGGCCTCCGAGATTCTTCGGGTCAACGGGCGGCTCGGCTATAAACTCGACCCGGACAAGCTCGTCGGCTCCCTGAACCTCGCGGAGCAGCAGTGCGTCGAGATCGCGCGCGCGCTGCTCGCCGAGCCGAGGATTCTGATCCTCGACGAGCCGACCGCGGCGCTCGACGAGGAGGAGGTCCGGCGGCTGTTCGGGATCATCAGGACGCTCAAGCGCGACGGCGTCTCCATCATCTACATCTCCCACCGGCTCGAGGAGGTCATGGAGATCGCCGACCGCGTGATGGTGCTGAAGGACGGCAAGGCCGTCGGCACGCTCGACCGCCAGGAGATCGACCGCGACCGGCTGATCTCGATGATGGTCGGGCGCGTGCTCGAGGACATCTACCCCGACCGCTCGGACGTACGCCCCGGCGAGCCGCTTCTGACCGTCGAAAACCTGGCGGTCGGCGGCCGCGCGCGCGACGTGTCCTTTACCGTCCGCGCCGGGGAGATCGTCAGCCTCGGCGGGCTCGAGGGGCAGGGCCAGCGCGCGGTCGCGCGCGCGATCTTCGGGGACGTGCCGGTCGCGCGCGGCAGGATCGCGATCCGGGGCACGCGGCTCTCGGGCGGAGGCATCGCGCAGCGGATCAAATCGGGCCTCGGCTACATCACGCACGACCGGCGCGGCGAGGGGCTCGTGCTCACGCTCTCGATGGGCAAGAACTGCTCGCTCGCGTCTCTCCCCCGGCTCAAGAACCGCTTCGGGTACATCCGCCGCCGCCGCGAGCGCGCCGAAATTTTGGAAAACGTCGAGCGCATGCAGATCAAGCTGACCTCCGTCGACCAGGCCGTCGACAACCTGTCCGGCGGCAACCAGCAGAAGGTGATGCTCTCGCGCTGGCTGATGACGAAGCCCCGCGTGCTGATCGTCGACGAGCCGACGAAGGGCGTCGACGTCGGCGCGCGCATGTCCGTCTACCGGATCATCGACCAGTTGACGCGCGAGGGCATCGGCATATTGATGCTGACGAGCGACATGATGGAGCTGATCGGCCTGAGCGATAGGATACTCGTGTTCTACGAGGGGAGAATCGTCCGGGAATTCGGTCGGACGGACGCCCGGGAGGAGGATATCATGCGCGCGGCAAGCGGGCTCGGGGAGGGGGAGGGCGCATGAGGCGCGTGTTTTCCCGCAGGCCGCAGCTCAAGAGCGTCCTGACGATCGCCGCGCTGCTCCTGGCCGTGTTCGGCTCGATGTGCCTGTACTCGGAGTCCTACGCCTCCGTCTACAACATCACGAATCTGCTCTCGCAGCTGATTCCGCTGTCGATCCTCGCGATCGCGCAGACCTTGGTGATACTGTCCGGCGGCATCGACCTGTCGCTGGGCTCGATGATCAGCCTGACGACCGTCCTCGCCGGAAAGCTGATGGACACCGACTCGCCGCTTCAAATCGCGTTCGCGCTCCTCGCGATCTTCGGCGCGATGGGGCTGTGCGGGTTTCTGAACGGCGCGGGCTCGAATTTCCTGCGCGTCCCGCCGCTGATCACGACGCTTTGCATGAGCACGGTGTTGAACGGCGTCGCGCTGCTCATCATGCCGGTCGCCGGCGGCGGCGTCAACAAGGCGTTTTCAAGGTTCGTCGTGCAGAAGTGGGACATCCTCTCGATGCCGGTCGTGATTTTGGCGATCGTCTACGCGATGATCCACTACGTGCTCTACCGGACGCGCACCGGCACGCACATCTATGCGATCGGCAGGAGCCGCGCGATCTCGAAGTCGATGGGCGTCGCCGTGAAATCGGTCAGCATTCGCGTCTACGCGATGGCCGCGCTGCTCGCCGCGGTCGCGGGCATACTGCTCGCGAGCCGCATGCGCATCGGCGACCCGCTGACCGGCGCGAACTACGCGATGGACTCCATCACCGCCGCGGCGATCGGCGGCACGGCGCTCAGCGGCGGCGTCGGGCTGATCTCAGGTTCCGTCGCGGGCGCGTTTTTGGTCGGCATGCTTGCCAACGCCATGAACATGATCGGCGTCGACCAGTTCTACCAGTACGTCGTCAAGGGCAGCCTGCTCGTCGTCGCGATGATCATCTACTCGCTCTCGGGCATCTCGGAGGTGAAGCGCCGTGGAAGGTAAGTTGAGGCGAAGTCGCCCGGCGTTCACGGGGCTGATCTTGTTGGGCGCGATTGCGCTGCTGTTCGGCCTGCAGGAGATGCTGATTCCGGGCTCGCTGTCCGCCGGGCAGGTGCTCTTGATCTCGCGGCAGGCGTCCGCGCTGGGCATCATCGCGCTCGGGCAGGCGCTGGTGATCCTCTCCGGCGGCATCGACCTGTCCGTCGGCTCGATGGTGCTTCTGACGAACGTGTTCGCGATCGCGTGGATGCGCGGAAGCGACCTGAACTTCGCGCGCGGCGTGCTCCTGTGCCTGGCGATGGGCGCGGCGGTCGGCGCGGCGAACGCGCTCGGCGCGCTGGTGTTGAAGATCGCGCCGTTCGTGATGACGCTGTGCACGATGACGATCCTCCAGGGCATTTGCTTCGTCTACACGAAGGGCGCGCCGACCGGCTCCGCCGCGCCGCTGCTCAGGCAGCTCGGCACCGGGTATCTGTTCGGCATCGTCCCCTATTCGACCGCGCTCTGGCTGCTGTTTTCGCTGATCCTGTGGTACGCGCTGACGTACACGGCCTACGGGCGCAGGCTCTACGCGGTCGGCGGAAACTTGAAGAGCGCGCGGCTGTGCGGCATATCGACGTTCCGCGTGCAGTTCGGCGCCTACGTGCTGTCGGCGCTGCTCTCGACGGTCGCGGGGCTTTTGATGTCCGGCTACATCAACACGACGTCGCTGTCGATTTCGAGCGACTTCGTCAACAACTCGCTCGCGGCGGTCCTGATCGGCGGCAACGCGATCGAGGGCGGGCGCGGCGGCATCTGGGGCGTCGCGCTCGGCGCGTTCTTCATCATGCTGCTGTTCGCGATCCTGACGATGCTCTCGATCGGCGAGGCCGGAAAGCTCGTCGCGCAGGGGCTGATCATCTTCATCGTCGTCGCGGGGCAGGGGCTTCTCAAGCGGGGCAAGGGGGAGAGGGCATGAACATCGGCGTCAATCAATTCTGCTTTCCGTCGTCGTACGGCGTCGCGGAGGCGCTGAAATCGGCGAGGGCGCTCGGCTTCGACAGCTTCGAGGCGTGCCTGACCGCGGACGGCGGCGCGCGCGACGGCGGCGTCGCGGACGCGCTCGACATCGCGGGCTACGTGAACCCGCTCTTGAATGTGTCGTCGAGCGAATCGGACATCCGGGAACTCAAGCGCGTCGCGGACGGCGAGGGCATCCGCATCACAGGCGTCGGCGGCATCGTGAGCTTCTCGATCTACCCGCTGAACGCGCGCGAGGAGAGCGTCGCCCGAAAATCCCTCGACGCCGTCCGGAAGATGCTCGACGCGGCGCGGATTCTCGGGGCGGACACCGCGCTCGTGATCCCCGGCTTGCTGACGGCCGACATGGACTACCGCGGGAGCTACGAGCGCGCGCAGTCCCGGCTCGCGATTCTTGCCGACTACGCGCCGGACATTGCGATCGCCGTCGAAAACGTCTGGAACAACTGCCTGTACAGCCCGATGGAGCTCGCGGCGTTCGTCGACCAAGTCGGCCGGGCGAACGTCGGCATCTACTTCGATGTCGCGAACGCGCGGCGCTTCGGCTATCCCGAGCAGTGGATACGCACGCTCGGAAGCCGCATACGCAGGCTCCACTGCAAGGACTACCGCGTGGCGAACGACAACATCCACTCGTTTACGAACCTTCTCGACGGCGACGTCGACTATCCGGCCGTGATGGACGCGCTCCGGGAAATCGGCTACGGCGGGGAATTGGTCGTCGAGCTGATCCCGCCCGCGCGCACCATGGTCGAGCGCACGCTTGCATACGCGCGCGGCGTACTCGTCGAACTGATCGCACAAAAATGATCGGAGGTAGAGCTATGAGGAAGTTCGGGGTTTTGATTGCCGGGACGGGCTGGGTCTCGACGGAGCACATCCGCGCATACCGGATGAACCCGCACACGGACGTGGTCGCCATCGTCTCGCGGAGCGCGGAAAAGGGCCGCCGGCGCGCGCAGGAGTGCGGCTTGGGCGAGGAAGTCGCGGTCTACACGGATTACGCGGAGGCGCTCAGGGACCCGCGCGTCGACATCGTCAGCCTCTGCACGCCGAACCACCTGCACGCGGAGCAGACGATTGCGGCGGCCGAGGCGGGCAAGCACATTTTGATCGAAAAGCCGATCGCGCTCAACTGGGAGGACGCGAAGCGCATGAAGGCCGCCGTCGACAGGGCGGGGGTCAAGACGCTCGTCGGCTACGTGCTCCACTGGAACCCACTGTTCATGACGGCGAAGAAAATGCTCGAGCAGTACGTCGGCAAGCTCTACTACGTAGAGTCCGACTACTTCCACCGCGTGACCGAGGACTACCCCTGCTACGAGTGGACGCGCCGGAAGGACGTCGGCGGGAGCTCGCTGCTCGCGGGCGGCTGCCACGCGGTCGACGCCGCGCGCTGGTTCATGCAGGACGAGGTCGAGGAGGTCTTCGCCTACTCGAGCAGGTGCCGCGAGGATCTGGAGTTCGACGGCACGCTCTCGATGCTCATCAAGTTCAGGGGCGGCGCGATGGCGAAGGTCGGCTCGAGCTACGACACGGTCTCGCCCTACATCTTCAACATCCACCTGTTCGGCGACAAGGGCTCGATTCTGAACGACAAGCTCTATTCGCCCGGCAACATCCCCGGCCAGAAGGGGTACATGCATCTGCCGGTCGAGACGCCCAACAGCGGCTCGGTCGAGCACCACGCGTTCCCGGAGGAGATCGACGAGTTCGTCGACTGCATCCTTGCCGACCGCCAGCCGGAGCTCTGCCTCGACGACGCGATGAAGACGCAGGCCGTCGTGTTCGCGGCCGACCTGTCCGCGGCGACCGGAAAGCCGGTAAAACTGCCGCTCGACTGACGGCCGCACGCAAAAAAAAGACCATACCGATCAAAAATTGAGGGAAACGGTTGACTTCGCGCTCGCTTTATACTAAAATGACGGTGGACGGATACTAAATGTCTGGAAGCAGTACAAAGAGGGAGTGCAGCGGATGAAGCCGAAGATCAGGACCCCTTTTTTTGAGACGAGCGTCAAGAACTACATTTACGGGGACGCCGTGCTGGAGTTCGCGATGGCGGCCGACCGCGCGGCCGTGAAGCACGACGTGGACGTGCTGTTCATCTCGCCCTACACCGAGATCCGGAGAATCCGCGAAAATTGCCCGCACCTGATCATCCTCGCGCCGTACATGGACACGCTGCGCCCCGGCCGCGGCATGGCGGACGTGCTGCCGGAGGCCGTAAAGGCCGCGGGCGCCGACGGCGTCGTGATCAACCACTGCGAGCGGCCGATGACGCTCTCGGCGATCAAGCAGACGATCGCGCGCGCGAACGAGCTCGACATGCTGTCGTTCTGCTGCGCGGACACGATCGAGGAGGCGCAGGCGATCGCGCAGCTGCACCCGGACATCCTGAACCCCGAGCCGACGGAATTGATCGGCAGCGGCAGCGCGAGCGACATGGGCTATGTGCGGGAGGCGATCCGCGCGGTCAAGGCGATCGACCCGAACATACTCGTCGAGCAGGCGGCGGGCATCACGACCGCGCAACAGATCTACGACTTCATCATGGCGGGCTCCGAGGCGGCGGGCTCGGCCAGCGGCGTGCTCCGCTCCCCCGACCCGTTCGCGCTGCTCGACGAGATGGTTTCCTGCGTGCGCAGGGCGAAGGACGAACTGGCCTTACGACGCTGATGGAGGTGCGACATGGTCTACAGAGAGGCGCTTCAACTGCAGTCCGACGACAAGATCGCGACGTTTCACGACATCACCGCGTTGGCGCGCGAGATCGTTCGGCGCTCCGGCATCCAGAACGGCATCGTGTCCGTCTACTCGCACCACACGACCTGCTCGGTGATCACGCAGGAGCCGGCGTTCGACATGTCGATGACCGGCCTCGAGACGCTGCAGCAGGACTTCTTCGACGCGTTCGAGCCGATCATGCCGGTGTGCCGGCGCGAGGGCGCGTACCTGCATCCCGGCCCGAAGGCGCTGAAGTTCGCCGCCGAGCACGGCGAGGACGCGCGCGGCTGCCACAACACCGACGCGCACCTGCGCTCCGCGCTCGTCGGCCGCAGCGAGAGCCTCGCGCTGATCGACGGCGAGATCGACCTGGGCGAGTTCGGCCTCCTGTACTTCGTCGACTTCGACACGACCCGCGCGCGCAAGAGGGCCGTGCAGGTCACCGTCATCGGGGAATAGCCCAATAAAAACCGGCGCTCCGGATTTGTCTCGGGGCGCCGGAATGTTATTCCTGATCCGATGCTATTCTTGGTGCGCGACGTTTACCTGAACCCCGGCGCTCACGAGCGCCTCCCTGATCTCCCCCTCCGGCTCTCTGTCGGTCACGATCGCGTCCACGTCCTCGAGCCTGGCGTAGGTGACGAGCGAGCACTTGTTGAGCTTGCTGCCGTCGAGCAGCACGCAGGTGAAGTCCGAGCGCTCCATCACGTGCGTGTTGAGGCTCGAGATGCTGACCTGGTTCGACGAGAACCCCATCCGGGGCGAGGTGCCGTCGCAGCCGAAGAAGCTCTTCGTGAAGTGGAACGGCGCGATGTACTTCTCGGTCAGCGGGCCCGTGAAGTCGCGCCGCGCGCTGTCGTACTCGCCGCCGACCAGGATCACGCGGCACCGCACCGAGGGCGCGATCGCCTGCACGTTCGCGATCGAGTTCGTCACGATGTTGAGAGACCCGAACTCCCACTCGGCGATGCGGTCGGAGAGCGCCAGCGTCATCTGGAACACGGTCGTGCCGCAGTCGAGGTAGATCGTGTCGCCGTCCTCGACGAACGCCGCCGCCATCCGCCCGATGCGCTGCTTCTCCTGGCTGTACACCCGCTCGTTCAGCTCAAACGAGTAGTTCATCGTCCGCGGCGCGAGCCGTATGCCGCCGTAGCTGCGCACGGCGACCCCCGAGCGCTCCATCTCGGCGAACAGCCGCCGGGCGGTCGCCTCGGAGACATCCAGCATCTCCATGGCGTTGTTCGTCGTGATCTGCCCCATGGATTTGAGCATGTTCAGCAGATAGCTCTCCCGAAGGCTCTTTTTGACCAAAGACATCTCCGCCCATCGCAATCGTTTATCCCAAGCAAAGTATACCAAAAACGGCGCGCGCGTGTCAAGCGGCGCGACCCCTCGGAAGGGCCTGTTTGCGATGATTTGGCATTGTTTCGGGAAAGATCATCAAAAAGGTGACTGAAACAATCAAAAATTCTTGACAATCCGCCGGTAATGCGCTAAGATGAACGTGGAGTACCGGTCCGCGGAGGGCATATGGACAGAACCCTGATCGGCATCGACATCGGGACGACCGGCCTGAAGAGCATCCTCGTTTCGGAGGCGGGCGAGATTCTCGCGCACGCCTACTCGGGCTACGCGCTCCGGGCGCCGAGCGCCGGCCGGTGCGAGCAGGACGCCGAGGACTGGTGGCGCGCGCTCGTCAAGACCGTGCGCGAGGTCGCCTCCGGGCGCGAGGAGAGCGTCGCGGCAATTTCGCTGTCCTCGCAGGGCGGCACGCTCGTCCCGGTCGACGGGGATTTCCGGCCGGTTCACCCGGCGATCGTCTGGAGCGACGTGCGCTGCGAGGAGCAGCGGAGGCGGTTCGCCTCGCGCTTCGGCGAGGAAACCATGTATCAGAAATCGGGCTGGAAGCTCGGCCGGGGGCTGAACGCGCTGCAGATTCGCTGGCTCGGCGACAACCGCCCGGACGTGTTCAAAAGGGCGGCGCTCTTCCTGTCCGTCCCCGACTACATATCGCTGCGCATGACGGGCCGCGCGGCGGTCGACCCGTCGAACGCGGGCATCAACCAGCTGACGGACATCCGCCGCCGCGCCTACGACCCGGCCATCCTCGACTTCGTCGGCATCGGCGAAAGCCGGCTCGCGGAGATCGTGCCGTCCGGCGAACCGATCGGGAATTTGCTGCCCGCGGTCGCCGGGGAGCTCGGCCTTCCGAAGGCGGCGCTGCTCGTCTCCGGCGCGCACGACCAATACGCGGCGCTGCTCGGCGCGGGCATCACGCGCGCGGGCGAGGCGCTGATCGGCACCGGCACCGCGTGGGTCATCATCGCGCTGACCGACGAGCCGGACTTCTCCTCGGGCTTCTCGCAGTCGGTCCCCGCGGCGGGCAACTGGGGCTCGATGGTCGCGATCTCGTTCGGCGGCGTCAGTCTCGACTGGTTCCGCACAAGCGTCGCCTCGTCCGAACGGGAGGGCGGCATCCCCTATTCCGAGATCGATTCCGTCGCCGCCGGGCGCAGACCCGGCGCGAACGGGCTGTTCTTCTACCCCTACTTCAACGGAGGCGCGTTCCCGATCCGGAACCCGGACTGCAAGGCGGCGCTCCTCGGCCTCGACCTGTCGCACGACCGCTTCGACATCGCGCGCGCGGTCATGGAGGGGGTCGCGATGCAGGCCGCGTGGGTGCTCGAGTCGTTCCGCCAAAAATTCCCGATTCCGTCGCTAAAGCTCGCGGGCGGCGCGTCGAAGAGCGCGCCGTGGACGCAGATGGTCGCCGACATCGCGGACTGCACGGTCAGGACGCTGACCGTAGGCGACCTCGCCCCGGTCGGCGCGGCGGTGATGGCCGGGGCGGGCGGCGGCGTCTTCCCGTCGCTCGAGGCGGGCGCGGCCCGGATCGTCGTCGGCGAGCGCGAGTTTTCGCCGAATCCGGACCGGTATTCCGAGCACTTTCAGACCTTCAAGCGCAGGGCCCGCGCGCTCAGCGAGCTGTACCGATTGTGAACGCCCTTTGTCTTGCGACAAAAATGACATGTAAGGAGGAAACTTTCGCAAAACGTCCCCCCACAGCGCAACGCGACCGAGAATTGAAGGAGGAGAAGGAGCCATGAGGAAGATTTTTGCCCTGTTGCTCGCGCTCTTGCTGATGTCCGCCATGACCGCGGGCGTCGCCGAGCAGAAGACCCCCGTCATTCTGGAGACCTGGATCGTGCAGACAGACTGGTCGGACGCCTGGGACGAGTACATGAAGCCCAAGTTTGAGGAGGAGTACCCGTGGATCACCGTCGAGGCCGTGGGCCTGGGCGAAAAGGGCGTCGACTTCATCATCGCCCGCATCTCCGCGGAGGACACGCCGGACGTGTGGCAGGTGGACAACCTGAGCACGTTCTACGACTCCGTCGACGCGGGCCTGCTGATGGACCTGAACGCGCTCGAGGTCTCCAAGAGCATCCCGCAGTCGTACCGCGAGGCGTTCACCCACGACGGGAAGCTGTTCGGCCTGACGCAGGGCGCGGCGTTCTCGACACTGTACCTGAACATGAAGATCCTCGAGGACGCGGGCTGGACGAAGGCGCCGGAAAACTGGGATGAGTTCATCCAGTGCTGCGAGGACATCAAGACAAAGACCGGCATCGCGCCGCTCACGGTCGCGGCCGACAAGACGACGAACTGCTGGATGATGCTCGAGCTCTTGATCGGCAACGTCGCCGGCGACGAATTGGGCCTGGGCGTCTACGAGGAGCAGTTCATGGCCGGAACGTTCGACTTCCTGGCCTTCCCGAAGATCGCGGAGCGGCTCGGACAGCTCGTTCCCTACCTGCTGCCCGGCACCGCCGCGAACACCGAGGACGACGTGACCGCCGCGATGACCGACGGCCTCGCCGCGATGTGCGTCGCCGGCAACTGGACGGCGAACAACATCTGCAGCGGCATCGAGACCGCCTCCGGCGACGCGAAGTACGTCAAGGCCATCCTCGCGCCGTTCAACGACGCGGGCAAGGGCGTGTGGATCTCGGTGTCCCCGGAGACCGCGTTCGGCCTGTCGGGCACCGCGGATTCCCCCGAGGTCGTCGAGGCGCGCGAGATCTTCTTCAACTGGGTGTTCCAGCCCGAGAACTTCAAGATCATCCAGAACGCGCGCGGCACGGTGCCGGTGCTCGAGACCATGACCGCGGATCAGATCGTGCTCCCGGCCGCGATCGCGGAGGTCGTGCCGGCGATGAACGCCGCGAAGTTCGTGAAGATGGGCTTCAACATCTGGACGAACGAGTTCATGGACGGCGCGTGCACGACCTTGAAGGACGTCTACGGCGGGAACAAGGACGCCGCCGTCGCCATTCAGGAGATCGACCAGCTTCTCAAGACCTACAACAGGGCCGCGCAATAGGCCCGGTTCCAAGGGGAGGCGCCCGCGCCTCCCCTTGCCCCTTGGTGTATTCCTGATTCCGAGGTGAAAGGCATGTCTCAGACCCACACGGCCCGATCGAGACATTCGAGCTTCGAGCGGTCGCGCATCTGGACGGGCGTCGCGTTTCTGATTCCGGCCACGTTGTTGTGCGTGCTGTTCATCGTCGTGCCGCTGATCAACGTGATCTCCTACAGCTTCCACGAGTGGAACGGCGTCAGCAAGGACATGGCCTACGTCGCGCTCGACAACTACAAAATCCTGCCCTCGACCGAGGGCTTCTGGCAGATGGCCGTCGCGACCTTCGCGTTCGCGATCGGGACGACGGCGCTCGTGATCGTGCTCTCGTTCATACTCGCGCTGGCGCTCGACAGCAGGAACCGCGGCCGGTTCAGCCGCGGCCTGTTCCGCACGCTCTGGTTCTTCCCGTGCATCCTGAGCGGCTCCGTCGTCGGCATCGTCTGGCGCATCATGTACAACTACAACAACGGCGTCATCAACGCGATTTTGAAGATGGTCGGCCTCTCGCCGGTCAACTGGCTCGAGACCTACGGGCTGACGAACCTCGCGGTGATCCTCGCGGCGGTCTGGGCGCAGGCGGGGCTTTGCATCGTGATCTTCCTCGCGGGACTGCAGAGCATCTCGCCGGAGCTTCACGAGGCCGCGGCGATCGACGGCGCGAGCATGGGCCAGATCCGCCGCCACATCACGATCCCCATG
The DNA here is from genome assembly GCA_012514855.1 of Clostridiales bacterium. The sequence continues at coordinate 4,963 of JAAYZL010000265.1, read as the reverse complement.
ATGGCCCCGTCGATCACCATCAACGTATTGACGACGTCGATCGCGGCGTTCAAGATGTACGAGCTGCCGTGGCTCGTGTCCGGCGGGCTGCCGGGCTATTCGACGCGGCTTCTGACGCAGCGCATCTATTTCTTCGCGTTCCAGTCCGGCAAGTTCGGGGTCGGCTCCGCGCTCGCCGTCATATTGATTCTGATCATCACGGCGATATCGCTCGTGCAGCTCTTCGTACTGCGCAAGAGGGAGGACATCTACTGATGAAGATCTTCAAGAGAGTCCTCGGCTCCCTCTCGCTCACGCTCTCGACGGCGGTGTTCTGGCTGCCGATCTACTACTTCGCGATCGGCGCGTTCAAAAAGCGCGTGGACATCGTCAAGTTCCCGCTGGTCGTTCGGCCGGACATGATCTCGTTTGACAACTACGCGTACGCGATCAAGAAGATGAAGCTGTTTCAGGCGCTCGGGAACACCGGCTTCATCACGCTCGTGTCGCTCGCGATGGTCGTGCTGTTCGGCTCGCTCGCGGGCTTCGCGATCGCGCGGATCAAGCACCGCGGCTTTCGCATCTACTATTCGTCGATCATCGCGCTCATGGTCATCCCGTTCATCGGCGCGCTGATCCCGCTCGTCGTGCTCATCAAGGACATGGGGCTCTACGGCTCGCTCTGGGGGAACGTGCTCATCCAGGCGGCGTGGAACCTGCCGTTCTCGGTGTTCCTGTACACGGGGTTCATGCGGACGCTGCCGAAGGAACTGGAGGAGGCCGCCTACATCGACGGCTGCTCAACGTTCGGCGTGTATTTCAGGATCTTCCTGCCGCTTCTCAAGCCCGTGACCGCCACCTGCCTGATTCGCGCGGGCATCGGCATCTGGAACGACTACCTCGTCAGCGCGTCGCTTTTGAACAACGTCCGGAAGCCCACGCTGATGGTCGCGATCTACTCGTTCTTCGGGCAGTACGTGTCCGAGTACGGCTACGCGTTCGCGGGCATCATCATGGCGTCGCTGCCGATCATCGCGCTGTTTGCGCTGTTGCAAAAGTATTTCATCAAGGGACTGGTCGCGGGCGCGATCAAGGGGTAAGGAGGAAAATATGGGCCTTTTTCAGGTGACGGACTACGACCGACAGGTGTATGAACGGGAGTTGAAGGATTTCCTTCCGGACGAGATGATCGACATCCACACGCACGTGTGGCTCGAAAAGCTGCGCCCGCGGAGGCCGCTGGAGCCCGGCGAGGTGAAGCGCACGGTGACGTGGCCGTCGCTCGTCGCGAAGGACAACAGCATCGAGGACCTTCAGGAGACGTACCGGCTGATGTTCCCCGGAAAGCGCGTGACGCCGATGATCTTCGCGAGCGCCGGGCGCGAAAACCTCGACGCCGGCAACGCCTACATCCGCGAGTGCTCGGAAAGGGCGGGCGTTCCGGCGCTCTATTACTCGCACCCGAACCAGGGCGCGGAGGAGCTCGAGCAAAATATCCGCGAAGGGGGCTTCCTCGGCGTCAAGTCGTACCTCGACCTCTCGCCCGCGTACCTCCCCGAGGCGGAAATCCGCATCTTCGACTTCTTCCCGCACCACCAGCTCAAGATGCTTGACGGAATCGGCGGCATCGTGATGCTGCACATCCCGCGCCACATGAGGCTCAGGGACCCGGTCAACCTCGCGCAGATCCTCGAGATCAAGCAGAAATACCCGAAGCTTCGGCTCATCATCGCGCACATCGGCCGCGCGTACACCGAGAGCGACGTCGGAAACGCGTTCGAGGTGCTCGCGCCGTGCACCGACCTGATGTTTGACTTCTGCGCGAACACCTGCGAATTCGCGATGACGAAGCTGCTCGAGGCCGTGGGAGCGTCGCGCGTGCTGTTCGGCAGCGACATGCCGATCCTCCGGATGCGCATGCGGCGCATCGAGGAGAACAACACCTACATAAACCTGATCCCGCCGGGCCTGTACGGCGACCCGAAGCAGGACTCGCACCTGCGCGAGGTCTCGCCCGAGGAGGCCGAGAGGCTGACGTTCTTCATGTACGAGGAAATCCTCGCGTTCAAGCGCGCGGCGAAGGCGGTCGGGCTCGACAAACAGGACATCGGGCGCGCGTTCTTCCTGAACGCGAAGGAGCTCATCGACGGCGCGCGGCGCGACATCCACGGATAGCGGAGGCGACTATGAAGACAATCAAGATCGGATATCTGCCGCTGTACATCAAGCTCTACGACGACAGCAACCCCCGCTCCCGCGACCCGCTGGTCAGGCACATGCACACGCTCGTGTCGATGCTCGAGAGCGAGGGGCTCGAGGTCGTCGTCGCCGACGTCTGCCGCATCAGGCCCGAGTTCGACGCGGCGGCGAAGCTGTTCAACGAGGCGGGCGTCGACGCGGTCGTCACGCAGCACCTCGCGTACTCGCCGTCCGAGGAGTCGATCGGGGCGCTGCTCTCGCTCGACGCGCCGATCATCGTGCTGGACACGACGCCGGACTACGAGCTGCTTTCCACGGCCGGCTACCAGAGCGGCATCATGAAAAACCACGGCATACACGGCGTGCAGGACATGTGCAACCTGCTTCGGCAAAACGGGCGGCGCTACGACATCTGCGCCGGGCACGCGCTGCACGGCGAGGTCATCGCGGAGGTCGCCGCGCTCTGCCGCGCCGCGGCCGTCCGGAAGGCGTATCGCAGCGCGCGCGTCGGCTCGGTCGGCGGCTCGTTCGAGGGCATGGGCGACTTCTTCATCGAGGCCGAGAACTTCAGGAAGCGGATCGGCGCCGAGGTGTTCCACATGGACGCGGACGCCGTCCGGCGCTATGTCGACCAAGTGACCGACGAGGAGATCGACGCCGAGATCGCGTGGGACCGCCGGCGGTTCCAGTTTGAGATCGAGGACTTCGATAATTACCGGCTCGCGCTCAGGTCCGGACTCGCAATCCGCAAATGGGCGGAGGACATGCGGCTCTCCGCGTGCACGGTCAACTTCCTGACGCTCGACCAGTGCGGCATGCCGAAGATGCCGTTCCACGAGTGCTCGAAGATGCTGATGCGCGGCCTCGGCTACGCGGGCGAGGGCGACGTCCTGACCGCGGGGCTCGTCGGCGCGCTCAGCTCGGTCTACCCGGGAACGACGTTCACCGAGATGTTCTGCCCGGACTGGAAGGAAAACGTGATCCTGCTCAACCACATGGGCGAACTGAACCTGAACCTCGCCAAGTGGCGGCCGGTGCTCTCCGACGTCAAGTTCAACTACAATTCCTGCGGCAACACCGCGGCGGCCTACGGCTGCATGCGGCCGGGCAAGTCCGTGTTCATAAACCTCGCGCCGATGGGCGAGGGCTTCACGCTGACGCTGTCCCCGGTCGAGATGCTCGACGCCGGATTGGAGTTCGGCGCGTACCGGCGCTCGATCCAGGGCTGGATGAAGCCGAAGAAGCCGATCGCGCAGTTCCTGAAGGAGTTCTCGCTCGCCGGCGGCACGCACCACTCGGCTCTGGTCTACGACGTCGATGTTCGCGAGATCGAGGCGTTCGGGAAGATGATGGGCTTCGAGACCATCGTGATCTAGCTGCTACAATCGCGCGCGCACGCGGATGCGCCCCGGTCCGGCTTGCTCCGCGCGGATCGAGCCGCGGTGCGCCTCTATGATCGAGCGCGCGATCGAGAGCCCGAGCCCGAAGCTGCCGGAGCCGGTTCTCGCGGGGTCCCCCCGGTAAAAACGATCGAACAGCCTGTCCAGCTTCAAGGTCGCCACGGCTTTGAAGCTGTTTTCTACGGAGAGAACCGGCGATTTTCCGGGAGAGAGCTCGACCAGTATCTCGCCGCCCGCGTCCGCGTACTTGACGGCGTTGTCGACGAGTATCGACGCGAGCTGCCGGATCGCGGCCTCGTCGCCGACGTACTCGCAGTCCGGCGCGACGTTCACGATCAGCCGCTTCCCCTCCCGCTCCGCCGCCGACGAAAACGCCGCGGCGGTGTCGTACACCGCGTCGCTGATCGAGAATTTCCGGCGCTCGATCCGCGGCTGCTCCTCGTCCATCCGGGAGAGCGCGACGAGGTTGTTGACGAGCTTTCGCATCCGGTCGGTCTGGCCGCGGACACTTTCGAGCCACTCGCTGTCGCCCTGGTTGATCTTTAGAATCTCGCAGTTCGCGGAGATGATCGTCAGCGGCGTCTTCAATTCGTGCCCGGCGTCGGTGATGAACTGCCGCTGGCGGCGGACGCTCTCGGCGATGGGGCGTATCGCGCGCCCGGAGAGCAGCAGCACGAGCACGAACACCGCGCCGCAGCTCAGAAGCGCGACCGTCGACGAGATCAGCAGAAGCTGCTGCCGCGAGCCAAGCGCCTCCGAGGAATCGAGGAACGTGAACAATACCCCGCCCTCCGCATCGGTTTTCAGATACCGGTAGACGCCCTTCCAGCCGGACGCGCGGCCCTTTTCGAGGAGCTCGCGCGCGTACTCGACGGCCTCGTCCCCGGTGACCGCCGCGATCGACTCGGTGTTCGTCTCGAGCGCTTCGCCGCCGTCCGACAGCAGCACCGAGAAATGCCTGGTCGTGAACGGCGCCTCCGCCGACGCGAACGGCCAGCGCTCCCGCGGCGGGCGCCGGTCGGATTCCTCCGCGCGCGGGAAGCGGCCCTTGTTGTGGGCGATCGCCGCGAGCATCGAGTCGATCATGCCGTCGCTGCGCCGCGCGTTCACGCCGTTGATGAGCAGCACCACGACGGCCATCACGAGAAACACCGAGGCCATGCAGATCGCGATGAACTTTTTCCGAAGCCGCCCGATCATCTCGCCGCCTCCACGGAGTATCCGACGCCGCGCGTCGCGCGAATCTCGACGCGCGCCCCGAGCTCCAAAAGCTTCTTGCGCAGGTTGGAGATGTACACCCAGACGATGCTGACGCCGACGTCCGACTCCCAGCCCCACACGCGCTCCATGAACTGCTCGGTCGACACGATGTGCCGCGGGTTTTT
>JAAYZL010000264.1 GCA_012514855.1 Clostridiales bacterium | reverse complement strand
GACCTCTACTGCGACGAGCCCGGCTTCGGCGGCGAGACGAACGCGTACTTGAAGTTCTCCGCCTATGTGCAGAACAAGTACGGCGGGCGGCTCCTGGACAACGAGCCGATCGAGCTTCCGCGGCGGTCGGTCGAATACTGCTCCTACATCCTCGAGGCGATCGAGACCGGGGTGCCGTTCCGCTTCAACGGGAACGTGCTCAACCACGGCATGATCGAGAACCTGCCCGACGACTGCTGCTCCGAGGGCCCGCTCTACGCCGACAAAATGGGCGTTCACAGGACGATCGTCGGCAAATTGCCGGAGCAGTTGGCGATGCTCAACATGACGAACATCAACGTACAGCGGCTCGCGGTGCGCGCGGGATATTCGGGCGACCCCGAGCACATCGTGCACGCGCTGGCGATGGACCCGCTGACCTCGGCGGTCCTGACGCTCGCCGAAATCCGCGAGATGGCGGGCGAGATGCTCGAGGCCGAGCGCGCGTGGCTGCCGCAGTTCGAGGGGAAGTCGGTCCGGCCGCGCCCGGACATCCATATCCCGAAGGATGTCGTCCGCGCCCCGGTCCCGGTCGACCCCGCGCTCGCGATCATGGCGCGGTTCGACGAGCTCGGAAGGTAGTTTTCCCCACAAAAAAACGCTCTCGGCCGGTCGGGAGCGTTTTTTCGTTGATGGGATTACCCGTCGAGCGCCTCGGTCGCTCCGCCAGCCTCCGCCTCGGCCGCCGCGAAAAGGTTGACGTCGGGGTTCATCCGCAGAAGGTCCGGATCGGCGGAGAGCGCTTCCGCCTCGTCCGCGGTCAGCAGCGCCCGGACGACATATTCCCTCTCCGGCTCGCCCTTCTCCAGCAGCAGCGGTATGTTCGCTCCGCCGATTTTGAGCGACGGGGAGATTGCCGCGCCGTTCGCATAGACGCTCCTTTCCAAAAGCACCATGTCGTCGAAGTCCTCGCCAAGGCTGCGCAGCGAGGCCGTGCCGTCGCCGTAGCCGATGCCGGTCACCTGCAACTGCCGCCACGAGCCAACCAGCGGCGAGAGGCCGATGAAGCCGCCGCTGCCGCGCAGATAGAAACTGCCGCCGGTAGCCGCTCCGTCGAGCGAAACGTCTTTGCGATCGGTCAGCGCCCTGTAGAGCATCCCGCTTTCGTCCAGATAGAAGGCGTAGCCCATCAACTGGGCGGCGAAGCGCATCTCCTCCCGCGAGGCGGCCGCGTACATCGCGAAGAAGCGCTGAGTGTCGCCGGTGCGGAACACGCGCTTGGCCACCGGCGCGCGGCCGTCCTCCGGCGAGAGCTCGGCGCGCGTGCGCGAAAGATAGATCGGCTGCCCCTTGTCCAGCCACGGAAGGATCTCCTCCGCCTCCGCGTCCGTCAATACGGCCCGGAGTTCCGCCTCCGCGTCACCCGCTTCATGCATGTTGGAGGCATCGAAGCCCTTGACGTCGCTTGTGACGGAGAGGCTGCCCTCGATCTCCACGTCGTAGCAGAGGAGCAGATGGTCGCCGTCCCACCATGCGCCGCGAATCTCAAGCGAGCCCACGCCGACGCAGATCGGGCACGGCTTCTGCCCCAGCTTCTTCAGCTCCTCCGCCGAGCGCTTGACGGCCCCGAGCATGCCGGAGCAGCCGGGGTCGGCGTGGTAGTACACCCCGCCGACGGTCGAGTAGAAGTCGGCCGGGAGCGCCCGGACCCGGCTCGCCTGGCAGACCGGGCAGAGCCTGCGGCCCGACTCCATTGCCTCGGCTTCCGGCATCGACACGGAGTAGCGCATGCCCGAGCAGTTCTCTGCGTCGTGGTAATACGCCCCGGCGCGCGTCGTCCAGACCGTCGGCTCCTCCGCCATGCAGATCGGGCACGCGGCCTGCCCGAGCTTTTCGGCCTCCGCGATCCCGCGCGGCGAGGCGCCGAGCATGCCGGAGCAGCTCCAGTCGCTGTGGTAGAATCTTCCGCCCTTCGTCGAATACACCATCCGCTCCGCCTCGACCGCTTCCGACGCCAGCGAGGCTTCGGAAATCGGGGTCGGCCGCAGTGCGGCTGCCTGTATCGGCGCATCGGCCGCGGCCGCGGGCATGGACGTCGGGAGCATCGTCACGAGAACCGCCGGCATCGGGGTCGGCTGCTCCGTCGCGCGGGGCGTCGGCGTCGGCATCGGGGTCGCCGTCGGCTGCGGCGTGGGCTTGGGCATCGGCTTCGGCGTCGGCCCAACGGTCGCGTATCCTTGGGCGAGCGGGCCGGGGTTCGTCGTCCGGGGGTATCTTCCCATCCAGCGCCGCCCGTTGACCGCCAGGGAAAACGCGCCGAGCATCACGGCGAGCACCGCCGCGACCGACGCCACGGCGAACAGCCTGCGCTTGAGCGCCCGCCGCCTCCGGGCCCGCCCGAGCCCCAGGTGAATTGCGCTTCGCACGTATTCCGGCGTGTCCGGAAACGCGTTGTTCAAATCCTTCATTCTCCCACCTCCGGGGAAAGGGCCTGCCTCAATGCGGCCCGGGCCTGATAGAGCCTCGACTTTGCCGTCGTCTCGGGGATTTTCAGGATGGACGAAATCTCCCGAAGGGAATACCCCTCGAGGTGGTGCAGGAGCAGCGGGAGCCGCAGCCGCTCGGGAAGCCGCCGAACCGCGTCGCGAAGCGCCGGGTCGGGCGCGCTCTGCGCGGAGACGATCTGCTCGTTCAAGGGCTCCGGCCGCCCCTTCCACTTGCGCTGGATGTTGCGGCACTCGTTGACGAGTATCCGCGTGAGCCAGGCGTCGAAGCGCTCTCCGTCGCGCAGCGTCTCGCGGTGCATCCAGCCCTTGAACACGGCCTCCTGTATGGCGTCGGCGGCGTCCGCGTCGCTTCGGAGCAGCGCGATCGCGACGCGGTACAGCTTGCGTTCGCAGCCGAGCGCCCTCTCTGTGTACTGTCTGTCGTCCACGGAAATCCTCTCTTGTTCATGAATGCGCATTCACACTCTATTGACGCGGCGGGAGAGAAGAAGGTTTACGGTGCGCAGAAAAAAACGCCCCCGGTTCCGGGAGCGCCTCGCCTACCCGATCGGCGTGCCGTCGTTGTGAAACAGCGGCAGCTCTTCGAGATATATGATGTCGTCGCGCTCGATCGCCTCGCCCTCGACCAGAATCGCCATCTTGCCGACGACCCGGCCCCCGGCGAGCCGGACGAGCTCCTCCATCGCGCGCAGCGACTCGCCGGTCGAGATCACGTCGTCGACGATCACGACCCGCTTGTCCCTTAAGTATTCGGCGTCCCTGCCGTCCAGGCACAGGGTCTGCGGGTGCCCGGTCGTGATCGAGCGCACCTCGACGGAGAATACGTCCTGCATGTAGAGCTTCGGCGACTTGCGCGCGAGCAGATAGCGCTTCTCGCCCGCCTGCCGCGCCATCTCGAAGATCAGCGGGATGCCCTTCGATTCGGCGGTGATCATCACGTCGTGCTCGGGGATCAGACGGTTGAGCTCCGTCGCGCAGGCGATCGTCAGCTCCATGTCTCCGAAGATGACAAACGCGCCGATCATCACCTCGTCGCTGATCGGGCAGAGCGGGAGCTGCCGCTCAAGCCCCGCGACGCTGAGGGAATAGAACATGTCGCCCATGGGGAACACCTCGAATCGCTTTTTAAGGGCAACACGCATAAAGAGAGCGCGCGCCGACGAGATGAATTTTCGTCAGATTGGGCTTGCGAAAGCCGCCGGCGTAGCAGCGCTACGTCAAGGATTTCGCGGGCCCGAGATGGCGGAAATGCAGCCGTCCGCGCCCGCACGATTTGTGCGGTGTTGGCCTAACACCAAGGGCTATTGTACCGCGAACGCCGGGAATTGTCAAGGCTTGATAAGCCGGCGGACGACCTCCTCCATCTCCGCGAACCTGCGCTCGATGTCCTTCAAGAGCGCGATCTGCGTGCGGGCGCGCGCGAGGTTGTGCTCGGGGTAGGCGGTCTTGTAGTACGCGTCGCCCTCGAGGTAGTCCATCAGAAACCGCATGCCGTTTTCGAACGTGATGACCCTCGCGCCCAGCGGCAAAAGCTCGAGCTCGCGGCGCGAAAGAAACCCGTCCGCCTCCGGCACGAACCCGGCGGCGAAGCGCGAAAACAGCTCCATCGAGAGGCCCATCTTCGAGGCGTCTTTTTCGTCCTCGGCGGCGGTCGTCGCGCCGTAGCGGATCGCGTCGCCGAAGTCGTAGAGCGCGCTTCCGGGCATGACCGTGTCCAGGTCGATCACGCAGATCGCCTTCTCGCTCTCCTCGTCGAACAGCACGTTGCTGATCTTCGTGTCGTTGTGCGCGACGCGAAGCGGCAGGTCGCGGCCGACGATCTCATGGGCGGTCTCCCTCCGGTCGAGGAAGAAGCGGATTTCGTCCCGGACGTTCTTCGCCCGGCCGACGCTGTCCTCGTCGACGGAGCGCGCGAACGCGTCGAAGCGCGAGGGCGTGTGGTGGAAGTTCGGGATCGTCTCCCGAAGCTCCGAGGCCGGGAAGTCCGCGAGCAGTTTCTGGAACTCGCCGAACGCGCGGCCCGCCTCCTGAAAGTGCTCCGGCTTTTCGACCAGGTCGTAGGCGCGCGCGCCGCCGACGTAGCGGTACGCGCGCCAGTTTCCGCCGTTGCCGTCGACGAACAGCGGCCCGCCGCCAACCGCCGCCACGAACTCGAGCACCCTCCGCTCCGGCGGCGCGCCCATCGAGACGAGCTTTCGGCGCAGGTGCTCCGTGACCTTCAGGATGTTGTCCATCACGACCTCGGGCCGCCGGAACACGTGCGCGTTGATCCGCTGCAATATGTACTCGCCGTCCGGATTCGTAAACCGGAGCCGGTAGGTCCGGTTGATGTGCCCGGAAAGGACCTCCGAGGCGGAGGCGAACCGCCCCTCGAACCGAAAGCGCTCCGCCAAGG
>JAAYZL010000263.1 GCA_012514855.1 Clostridiales bacterium | reverse complement strand
TCCCCCGGAGCCGCCTGCCGCTGAGCCTGAACTTCAGCGACCCGTCGCGAAGCCCCTTTTCGGCGTCCGACTGCGGCTCCCACGTGCCCTCGTCCCAGAGCATCACCGTGCCGCCGCCGTACTCGCCCTTCGGGATCGTGCCCTCGAAGTTGCGGTACTCGAGCGGATGCTCCTCGACCCGAACCGCGAGCCGCCTGTCGCGCGCGTCGTAGGACGGCCCCTTCGGAACCGCCCAGCTCAGAAGCGCGCCGTCCCACTCGAGCCGAAAGTCGTAGTGGTCCGCGCGCGCCCTGTGGCGCTGGACGACAAAGCGCAGCCGCCCCTCGCGCTCCGCCGATTCCCCCTCCGGCTCCGGGGTCTTTTGGAAATTCCGCTTTTCGTTGTACGCTTCGAGCATTACGCCAGCTGCTTCTCCTTCTGCGCCCGCTCGACGCTGGCCTTCAGCGCCTCCATCAGGTCGATGATCTTGCCGGGCTTTTGCGGCTCCGCGGCGACGACCGCCTGGCCGGAGATCTTCGTCTCGATCAGCGCGCGGAGCTTCTCCTGGTACTCGTCCCTGTACTTCGACGGGTCGAACGGCGTGTCCATCGAGTTGATCAGAAGCTTCGCCATGTTCAATTCCGCCTCGTCGACTTTCGGCCGGTCGGCGCGCCTTTGAAGCTCCCTGATCTCGTCCTGGTAGAGCATCGTCGAGATCAGAATGCCGTCCTCGCGCGGGATGATCGCCATCAGGGTGTCGCGCGTGCCGACGACGGTCTTCCCGATCGCGACCTTCTGCTCGGCCATCAGCGCGGCGCGCAGCAGTTCGAACGCCTTTTCGCCGCCCGGCTCCGGCGCGGCCTGATAGGTCTTTTCGTAGTAGACCGGCGAAATCTGGTTCAACTGCGCGAAGTGCAGTATCTGGATCGACTTCTCCTTCTCCGTCTTGATCTTCTCGATCTCCTCGTCGGTCACGACGACATATTGATCCTTGTCGTACTCGAAGCCCTTGACGATGTCCTCCGCCGAAATCTCCCTGCCGCAGTGCGCGCAGGTCTTCTTGTAGCGGATGCGGCTGTTGTCCTCCCTGTGCAGCTGGTTGAAGTGGATGTCGTTGTCCTGCGTCGCCGTGAACATCGCGATCGGGATCGCGACCATGCCGAACGCTATCACCGATTTGCGGGATACCATGCCGAAACACCTCCCGGATCAGTATTTCCATTCCGCGGCATTAAAAAACGCCCCCCGGCACGGAGCCGAGAGGCGTCGGTCTGGATCAGGTTCGCCGCAGCGCGTCGATGTTTTCGGGACAAATCCTCTCGCAGGTCACGCTCCCGACGACCTCGCCATCGCAGATATAGACGACGCAGGGCGTCTCGCTCACGTTCAGCCGCTGCGCGATGCCGTTGGACTTATAGACGTCGGCCTTGATCAGCCCCAGCCCGCATTGGCGCTGCTCGTACTTCTCCATCTCGCCGAGCAGCTCGCGGTCGCCGGCGGACGCGGCGTTGTAGACGTAGACGATCCGAGGCGTTTCGCCCATGACCTGGCTCAAGAACATCTCGCTCTCGGCGATGTATTTCTCCGCCGCGTAGCCCGCGATCGCGCCGTCGCCGGTCGCGGTCGCGACCTGCCGCAGGAACTTCTCGCGCACGTCGCCCGCCGCGAACACGCCGGGGATGCGCGTCTCCATCCGCTCGTTCGTCAGGATGTAGCCGCCGCGCGTCAGGTCGATCATGCCGCGGAAGAGCTCCGTGTTCGGAAGATAGCCGATGAACAGGAAGCACGTGTCGACCGGCACGTCCAGGATCTCCCCGGTCTTCGAATTTTTCAGCGCCACCGAGCGCAGGTGCTCGTCGTCGCCGCGGAACTCGTGGACGGTCGTGTTCCACAGAAACTCCATTTTTTCGTTTTTCAGCGCCTCGGCCTTCGCGATCTCGTTGCAGTCCATGATCCCCTCGTCGTGCAGCACCGAGACGATGACCTTGCTCGCGAACCGCGTCAGGAACATGCCCTCCTCGATCGCGGCGTCGCCGCTTCCGACGACCATGACGGTCTTGCCTAAGTTCGCCGCCGCGTCGCAGGTCGCGCAGAACGAGATGCCCTTGTCGTAGAGGAACTTGTCCTCGTTCGGCGCTCCGGTCAAGCGGGGCTTGCCGCCGGTCGCGAGGATCACCGCTTTGCAGTGAAACTCGTTTCGGAACGTCTCGACGACCTTTATTTCGCCCTCGAGCCGGACGGCCTTCACGTCGGTCAGCTTGAACTGCACGCCGAACTTCTTCGCCTGCCTGCGAAACAGCTCCATGAGCCCCAGCCCCGTGCTGCCCTCCGGGAAGCCGGGGTAGTTCTCCATCTCGTCCGTGTAGGTCGCGAGTCCGCCGACGAGCGCCTTTTCGATGATCAATGTCCTGAGCCGCGCGCGCGCGCAGTAGATGCCCGCGGTCAGCCCGGCCGCGCCGCCGCCGATGACGACGACATCGTAGTTCTCAACCGTCTTTGCCATGGCTTTTATCCCTTTCTACAGGAAGAACTTCGCCAGGAGCTTGCTGCCGATGAACGCGCCGACCAGCAGGAACAGCGCGAACACCCAGCCCGACAGCGACAAGGACGCGATGCTAGAGAACAGCGCGCCGATGTTGCAGCCGCCGGCGAGCCGCGCGCCGTAGCCCATAATGAGCCCGCCGAGCACCGCCGCGACGACCTGCTTGATCGACTTGATCTTCTTGAACTTGAACTGCGAGGCCAGAAGCGTCGCCAGCAGCGCGCCCGCGGCGATGCCGAAGTTCATCAGGCTCCCGGAGTTGTTCAAAACCCCCGCGTCCAGCGTCTGCTGCGCGCCGGAGGACGAGAAGTAGTACCACTTGTCGACGTTCCCGCCGAACAGCCGGTAAATCCACGCGCCCCAGTTCGCGAACGCCCCCGAGACCCCCCACGGGTTCCCGGAATACGCGAACAGCGCGATCTGGAACACCGACAGCAGCACCGCGCCGGTTATGTAGGTGAACGGGTTTTTGAAGACCATCGCGTAGTAGCGGTTTTTGCCGATCCTATCCCAGAACTGCTTCAACGTCGCACCGCCTTCCTCACCGGGCCGTCAGCACTTCTCGATGATGACGTCCCACTCCCCGTCGCCCACTTCCTCGACCTCCACGTTGTGGCCCTGCTTGCGCGCCCACTCGGGCACGTTCTTCATCGCGCAGCTGTGGTCGATGTGCACGATCAGCGTGTCGCCCGCCTTCAGCCCCGCCATCTTCTTCTCGGTCTTCATCAGGGGCACCGGGCAAGCCTCGCCCAGACAATCGAGTTCAAATTCCGCCATGTTGCCGTCCTCCTTGCGATGTATGTGTCATTGATCCCCCGTGATGCCCATCTTCTTTCGCTCCCAAAGATCCGCCGCGACGTACAGGCACGCGATGATCCCAAGCTGTATGACCACCGCGCCGAACCAGCCGAACACGTCCGGCAAAAACACCCGCGGCGCCCCCGCGACGACGTTCAGATTCCACCAGCCCATGTCCTTCGCGCCCCACAAAGAGCCTATGACGAAGAACAGAAGCGACAGCATCTGCATGCCGAAGCCCTCGCCGACGCGCATGAGCGTCCCCGACGCGCAGCCGCCGGCGATCACCATGCCGATGCCGAAGAGTATGCCGCCCGCCGCGGTCGCGAGGCTGATCGGCATGACGTAGCTCTGGCCGGGAATCTCCCGCCCCGCCGCGAACGCGGCGTACTTGATCGCCGTGAAGCCGATCGTCGTGATCGCGAACGCCGTGAGCACCGCCTTTGTGACGGACGTGCTGCCGGTGATGCAGGGGTCGCGCATCGACGCCGTGAAGCAGAAGCGCGATTTCTGCAGTATGAATCCGAAGCACATGCCGAACACCCAGGCCGTCGCGAGCTCGCCGGACTTGTAGACCGCGAGCAAGACGCCCACCGCGATCGTCAGCGCGAGCACGAGAAGGCCGATCGGCAGTTGATTCCGCTTCGGCTTCCGGGGCGTCCGGGCCCTGACGCTGGTTTCCGACATTGAAGCACCTCCCACGCTGCCCATTTGCCAGCCAACTCCTATTATACCATGCGCTTTCCGGCATACAATATTGAAGTTGCTTGTGCAGCATTAGACATATTTATCACAGGGGATTGACGCCCATGGGAAATGTGCTATAATATTTTTTAATACAGGAAGGGGAGCGCACGCGATGCAGCTGGAACATCTGGCGCTTTTTTTGAGGATCGCACAGGAGAAGAGCATCTCGAAGGTCGCGAACGCGTCGCACATCTCGCAGCCGGCGCTGAGCCTGCAGATGCAGAAGATCGAGGATATGCTCGGCTGCCGCCTGTTCGAGCGCAGCAACCGCGGCATCCAACTGACCGACGCCGGGCACCTCACCCGGCGCTACGCGGCCCAGCTCATGCACATCTACGGGCAGTTTCAGGAGGAGCTCGAAAACCTGCGCAACAACAACGACACCTGCCGGGTCGCCGCCACGCGCGTCGCGGCGAACTACGCAATCCCGTGCGTGCTCGCGAAGGCGAAGGAGAAGTTCCCGCGCTACAAGTTCACGCTGTCTTCGATGCCCTCGAAGGAGGTCGTGCAGCAGGTGATGGACGAGCAGGCGAACCTCGGCTTCATCGTCGGCGACGCAAACGAGCCGGAGCTCTTCTGCAAAAACGTGTTCTCCGACCAGATCGTGCTCGTCGCCGCCGCGGACTACGCGGTGCGCGAGACGCTCTCGATCGACGGCCTGAAGCGCTATCCGCTGGTGCTTCTGGACGAGGACTTCAGCTCGTATCGGCTCATGGCCGGGCAGATGAAGAGCATGGGCTACGACATCGCGGACTTCGGCGTGTCCTACCACATGGACTCGACCGAGTCGGTCAAGTCGATGGTCATGAGCGGCAACGGGCTGACGTTCCTGCCGTACATGGCCGTCAAAAAGGAAATCTACCAGCAGCAGTTGAAGATCATCGGGACCGAGGGCTTCCGGCTGCACTACGACGTTTCGATCATCTGCCGCCGCCGCCCGCGCAACTACGACGGCCAGATGACCGCCGTCAAGAAGTATTTCGAGGCGACGGTGTCGTCTGCGATCTGCTGACCGGCGAGATGTGGAATTCCCAAATGCCCGGAATCGGCTCGTCGATCCGGACGGGCAGATGCTGCTTTTCGCAGTAGGAGCGCAGCGATTCGCAGGTGCAGCTGTGGTCGGTGACGATCGTCACCGCCTCGCCCCTGTCCAATTGCGGGCGCAACTGCATCAATTTCATCAGCGGAATGGGGCACATGTCCCCGAGGCAGTCCAGGCGCTTCATGGTCAACCTCCCCCAAACGATTGTATCACATATCGAAGGGCAGGACAAGCATGATCTCCTTCTACCCCGACCCGGAGGCCGACGTCGCGGAGGCGGTGCAGGATGCCGCGCGGCGCGGGCTTTTTTCCGACGGGCACTATTCGCGCGCGGTCGAAGCGCTGTTCGCGGGCGAGCTCGGCGCGCGGAACCTGCTGCTGACGCCGAGCTGCACCGCGGCGCTGATCATGGCGTGCAGGCTCTTGCGGCTCCGGCCGGGGGACGAGGTCGTCGTGCCGTCGTACAACTTCCCCGCCGCCGCGAACGCGGTGCTGCTCGGGGGCGGGACGCCGGTGTTCGCCGACGTCGACCCCCGGACGCAGAACCTGTCCGTCCCGGACGCCGCGTCGCGGGTCACGGGGCGCACGCGGGCGATCGTCGCGGTGCACTACGCGTCGGTCGCCTGCGACATGGACGGGCTTTCCGACCTCTGCGCGCGGGAAAGCCTCGATCTCATCGAGGACGCGGCGCAGGCGGTCGCGGCGACATACAAGGGACGGTATCTCGGCGCCATCGGGCGCTTCGGCTGTTACAGCTTCCACGCGACGAAGGTGTTTTCCTCCGGCGAGGGCGGGGCGCTGCATTTTGCCGACGAGGACGCCCCCGCCGCCTCGGTGTACCGCGACAACGGCACCGACCGCGAGGCGTTTTTGCGCGGCGAGCGCCGCAATTACGCGTGGCGGGGGCTCGGCGAGAGCGCGCGCATGGGCGAGCTCCCGGCGGCGGCGCTCCATCCGCAGCTTCTCCGTCGCGCGGAGACCATCGAGCGCCGCCTGGGGGTGCACCGCGCCTACGACCGCGCGTTTCGGGAAACCGCGCAAAGGGGGCTGCTGACCCCGATGCGCGTCCCCGAGGAATGCGGGATCAACGGCCACATCTACTACGTCAGGTTCGCGCGCGGGGAGGACATGGAGAGGGCGCGGGCGGCGCTGCTTTCCGAGGGCATCCCGGCCATGACGCACTACGTGCCGCTGCACCTGTCGCCGATGGGCCGGTCGCTCGGCTACCGGCCGAACGACCTTCCGGAGAGCAGGAGGGCCTACGAGACGCTTCTGCGCCTGCCGATCCACGAGCGGATGACCGGGGACGACGCCCTGTTCGTCGCCGAACGGCTCCTGAAGGCGGTGGGCGGATGACGCTGTGCGCCGTGATCCCGGTGTTCCGCGGCGCGGAGACCGTCGCGGGCGTCGTCGAAGAGCTGCGCCGGTTCTCGCGGGAGCACGAAATCCCGTGCCGCGCGGTGCTCGTCGAGGACGCGAGCGACGACCGGAGCCGCGAAGTCGTGCTCGATCTGGCGGCGCGGTTTGCCGGCGTGACCGCGATTCTGATGGACAGAAACGTCGGCCAGCAGCGCGCGCTGTATGTCGGCATCCGGGAGGCGGGCGATTGCGACGCCGTCGCGACGATCGACGACGACGGCGAGCACCCGGTCGGTCTGCTGCTCCCGATGCTCGAAAGGCTGCGCGCGGGGACGGAGCTCTGCTACGCGGTTCCCGTCCGGAAGCGCGCGGGCCCGCTCCGAAGGGTCGGCGGGTTGCTTCGCGACGCGCTGTTTTTTATGATCGCGAGGGGCGTCCGCGTCGGCTCGTACCGCGCGATGACCGCGGAGCTCGCGCAAAAACTGCGCCCGGAGCCGGACGGGTTCATCTACCTGTCGGCGGCGGCACTGCGGCTGAAACCCAAAGCGGACTGCATATTCTACGAAGCCGCGCGGGCCCGGAATTCGACCTACACGGCGGGCGGGCTCGCGCGGCTGTACGCGGATCTGCTCGCCCACTACACGCCGCTCCGCCGCCTCCGTCGGAGCGCGAAGCTGCCCGACGCCTCGTTCCGCGCCGTTCCGGGAAGGGGATTTCTATGAAAACCGTGATGCTGCTCGGCGGCTCGAACGCGCAGTTGAGCGCCGCGCGGCGGCTGAAGGACATGGGCCACCGGGTCGTATTGATCGACTATCTCGAGGACCCGCCCGCAAAGCCGATCTGCGACATACACGTCCGCGCGAGCACGTTCGACGTCGGCGCGTGCGCCCGCGCGGCGCGCGAGCACCGGGCCGACGGCGTGTTCACGCTGGGCACCGATCAGCCGGTGTTCACCGCGGCGAGGGTGGCGGAGGCGCTCGGGCTCCCGTCGCCGATCTCGGTCGAGACGGCACGGAAGGCCACCGACAAGCGCGCGATGAAGGAGGCGTTTCGGCGCTTCTCCGTGCCGCACGCGCCGTACGCGCTGCTCGGGCCGGGGGACGGGCCGGAAACCCTCGCGCGCCTCGCGCCGCCGCTGGTCATCAAGCCCGTCGACTCGCAGGGGCAGCGCGGCGTCTTCAGGCTCGACACGCCGGAGGAGGCCGTTTCGCGCCTTCCCGAGGCGCTCGGCTTCTCCCGCGCGAACGAGGCGCTCGTCGAGAGCTACTACCCGTCCGCGGAGGTCGCGCTGTCGTGCTTCGTGTGGGAGGGGCGCGCGTTTGTTCTTGCGCTGACCGACCGCCAGCTCGTCGACGACCCGGTGCACTTGGGCGTCTGCAAGGCGCACCGCTATCCGAGCGTCCACGCGGCGCGTTTTTCGGAGTTCCAATCGCTCGCGGAAAAGACGGCGGAGGCGCTCGGGGTCAGCCGCGGGCCGCTGTACATACAGATGCTCGTCGGGGCGGGCGGCATCCTCGTCAACGAGGCCGCGGCCCGCATCGGGGGCGCGTTCGAGGACGCGTTCGTGCCGCTGGTCTCGGGCTTCGACATATTGGACGCGTCGCTCCGCCTCGCGCTCGGCGAGCGGCCGGACGTTCGCGCGCTCGGGAAGGAGCCGGAGGACGGCTGGCAGGTATCCGTGCAGATGCTGTTCTGCCGGCCGGGGGTCGTCGCGCGCGCCACGCCGATCGGCGAGGTGCTCCGGCTTCCGGGCGCGATCCTCGCCGCATACAACTACGCGGCCGGGAGCGCGCTGCCGAAGATGGAGAACGCGGCCGCCCGGTTCGGCCACTGCGTGCTCGCCGCGCGGGGCAACGACATGGCCGCGCTCGTCGGCGCGCTGTACCGGACGCTCCGGGTCGAGGACGCGGCGGGGGAGAACCTGCTGCTCCCCGGAAGCTACGATTCGACGCGGTAGACCCGGACGCGGTACGGCTTCCCGATCTCCGGCGCGATCCTGACCGCGTAGCCGGGGCTCTCGAATTCGCCCGCGAGCACGCAGCGGTCGCGGAAAAACGCCTCCGCCTCCCCGACGTAGCGCGGGTTCCCGTAGACGATGTTCCAGGTCGGCCGCCGGTCGTGGATGAAGTCCATCTCGTCGCTCCAGAGGATGACCTCGATCCCCCGCGACGAAATGTATTCCGCGAACGACATGCCGTTTTCCTTCAAATAGGCGAGGTTGCGGACGTCGAGCAGCGCGCCGCTTTCGAAGTAAAACCCTGCGTTCAGGTTGCCGAGCGTCCTCTCGCCCGGCCCGACGTATTCCGCGATCCGGCCGAGGTAGTCCCCGTACCGCCAGCGGAGCGCCGGGGCGACGGACCGCGCGGCGGAAAAGGCGAACACAGCGGAAACGAGCGCGAGCGCCGCCGCCCGCAGACGCAGCCCCCGGACGAGCGGCGGGATCAGCAGCAGGCACGGGAACATCCACAGCACCGCGCTCAACTGGTTGTACCGCCCGATCAGCACGGTGCCCGCGGCCGCGCCCAAGACCATCCCGAACAGCACGGGAAACGCCGGTTCCCGCTTCCGGACAAACCGCACGGCGGAGCCGATCGACAGCGCCGGGATCAGCAGCAGCTCGGCCCTCAAATCCGGCAGCACATACGTCCCGCTGACGCCGTGCCACAGCTTTTCAATGTAATACGGAAACTCCCGGAGCTTGTCGAGCGGCGACACCATCAGGTCGAACTCCGACTCCGCGTACATCCGGTAGTGCAGCGGAAACTCCGGGTCGAACAGGAAGCTCAGCCCGACGAAGGCCAGCGCGATCGCACCGGTCAGCGCGATGTAGGTCAGCAGCGGCCTGATCCGCGCGGGGCGCGAAAACAGCATCGCGAGCCCCACTCCGAGCGCCGCAAGAACGCTGTTCGGGTGGATGCCGACCGACAGCCCCGCGACGACGGCCAGCGACGCCGCGCGCCGGGGCGTGATTTCCCGGCTCCGGAGCAGCATCAGCGTCAGGAGCAGCCCCGAAGCGAGCAGCAGTACCTCCTGCCGCGCGGTGTGCGAAGCGAACAGGAACTGCGCGGAAAGCGACGCCAGCACCGTCGCCGCAAGGGACAGCTTGAACGGCGCCATCTCCCGGCAGCACCGGTAGAACAGCCAGAGCGCCAGCGTGCCCGCGACCAGCGAAAGCAGCCTGGCCGCGAACGCGCCGTGGCCGAAGATCCGCAAAAAGGGCATCTGCATGATGTGAAACAGCAGCTTGATCGCGTGCGGGTAACGCGGCTTCAGGTCAAAAAACGGCTCGGTGACGGCGGGGGAGCCGCTCTCCATCATGCTCCGCGTCAGCCCCGCGAGCCAGCTCTCGTCGGAGTGCACGAGCGGAAACCGCGTCAGAAGCGCGAGGTTCACGGCGAAAAACAGCCCCAGAAGCGCGAGCACCCACAGCCTCTCCCGCCGCACGCCCCTCACCTCCGCGATCATTATACCATACCGGGAGGCCGCCCCGGCCCGCGGCATTAAAAAGAGGTATGGTGCATTAAACAAAGTTATTACGTGAACAATCCGGAATCAGGTATAATGGGAAAAGAGCCCGCATGGAGGAGGATGGTCGAGATGATCCCAAACCGCCGATGGAAGACGGCGATTGCGCTTCTGCTGCTCGCCCTTCTGGCGGCCGCGCTGACCGCCTGCAACACGTCCAAGTACGAGGAGAGCGGCAGGGTGATCCTCCCCGCGTCCTCGCTGAAGGACTACATCGGCAGGGAGGGCGCCGTCATCGTCGACATGCGCAGCGAGGAGAGCTATTTCGCCGGGCACGTCGAGGGCGCGGTGCACATCGCGCGGGAGGACATCGTCATCAACGTGCCGGTCCAGAACATGCTGACCTCGAAGAACAAGATTCAGAAACTGCTCGGCGCGAAGGGCATCGGAAACGGCGCGACGATCGTCGCCTACGACGACGACAGGATGACCGCCGCGCGCTTTTTCTGGACGATGCTGATGTACCAAAATGAAAACGTGCTGGTCGTCGACGGCGGGTTCGGCGCGATCGAGGCGGCGAAAATCCCCTTGACGGACGCCGTTCCCGAGATCGCGCCGGCGGAATACGTCGCCGCCGAAAAGGACGGGCGCTGGCTCGCGGCGGCCGCGGACGTGCTCGATCAGATCAACGAGCCGGACAAGAACACGGTGCTGCTGGACGTCCGGACCGAGGCGGAATATCTGGCGGACGGCAAAATCCCCTCGTCGGTCATCTGGGACTATGCGGACAACTTCTCGAAGGACGGCACCTTCAAGACGGTCGAGACGACCCGCATCAACTACCTGAACAAGGGCATGCGGCCCGAGAACGCGATCATCGTCTACTGCCAGACGTCGATGCGCGCCGCGCCCGTGTTCCTGAGGCTCTACGACGCCGGATACCGCAACATACGCATCTACGACGGCGCGTATCTGGAGTGGTCCCAAAACCCGAATTCCCCGATCGAGATGCCCGCCGGGGCGGTCGTCCCGAGCAATAAGGACGCATCCTGATAAGATTAAAAAGGAGAGACGAAACATGAAGAAAATCCTGTCCCTCGCCCTGTGCCTCGCGCTGCTTTTCGCGGTCGCGGCCGCGGAGGTCTCCCCCGCCGTCAAGGAAAAGGCGCTCGCCTACTTCGCCGGCTACGACGGCGCCAGGTACGTGATCAAGGTTCCCGACCTGTTCGCCAAGATGGACGCCGGCGAGGATATGCTGATCCTGGACATCCGCCAGCCGGACGCCTACGCGGAGGGGCACCTGATCGGCGCGGTCAACGTGCCCTACGGATTGACCCTCGCCGAGCGCCTCGCGGAGATTCCGGACGACGTGCAGCTCTACATCTACTGCTACACCGGCCAGACCTCGTCCCAGACGACCGCGCTTCTCAACGTCGCGGGCAAGTTCGCGACGAACATCCAGAGCGGCTTCAACAACGGCATCTCGGCGGCCGAGGGCTATGAGAAGTACCTGACGACCGACGAGGCGCTGCTGCCGGGCGACGAGTACGACGTCGACCCCGACGTGCAGGCCGCGATCGCGCAGTACTTCGAGGATGTCGCCGCGAACGCCGGCACCGCGTTTGCAAACAACAACTTCGCGCCCGACAGCCTGATGGAGGTCATCGAGGCGGAGCTGGACGACTACTACATCTACTCCGTGCGCCAGGCGGCCGACTACGAGGCCGGACACATCCAGGGCGCGGTCAACAACCCCTACGGCGCGGGCATGGAGAAGGACTTCGAGAACCTGCCCACGGACAAGAAGATCATCGTCTATTGCTACTCCGGGCAGACGGCCTCGCAGACCGTGGCGATCCTTCGCCTGCTCGGCTACGACGCCTACAACCTGAGCGGCGGCATGGGCAAGGAGGGCGGCTCCGGCTGGCTGGGCAAGGACTTCCCGGTCTTCGCCGACTGACCCGGCATCAGACTGAACCCCCGGGGCGGACGCCCCGGGGGTTTTAAATGTCTTTGGCAAGCGGCTCCCACCACGCGCG
>JAAYZL010000262.1 GCA_012514855.1 Clostridiales bacterium | reverse complement strand
TCAACACCGACCCGGACGCGCCGATCTTCCGGCACGCGGACTACGGGATACGGATGGACTGCGGGAGATTCCTCGAGGAGGTACTCGAAAAACTAAGCGGCGGATGAAGTTCATCCGCCGCCATGTTTTAGAATTGATACCTTAGCACCGGGTTCCTCGCCGCGCCGACCTCGTCTAGCCGGTTGACGGGCGTCGTCGTTGGCGCGTCGTGGAGCTTCCGCGGGTCCTCGCGCGCGAGCTTCAGGATTTCCAGCAGAGCCTCCGCCGCCTCGTCGAGCGTCTCGCGCGACTCGGTCTCGGTGGGCTCGAGCATCAGCGCCTCGTGGACGATCAGCGGGAAGTACATCGTCGGCGCATGCATGCCGCGGTCGACCATCGCCTTCGCGACGTCGAGCGCCGACACGCCGGTTTCGGCCTTGAGCTTCTCGAGCGTCAGCACGAACTCGTGCATGCAAAGCCCCGGCTGCGCGGGTTCGCAGGCGGGCAAAAGTTTCTTGAGCAGGTAGTTCGCGTTCAGCACCGCGCCCTCCGCGACCTCGCGCATGCCCTTCGCGCCCAGCGTCAGCATGTACGAGAGCGCGCGCACGACCACCGAGAAGTTCCCGTAGAACGCCTTCACGCGCCCGACGCTCTTGGGCGGATCGAAGAACCGGAACATGCCGTCGGCCTTTTCGACCTGGTCGCGCGGCAGGAAGTCCTTCAAGATCGCCTTCACGCCGACCGGGCCGCTGCCGGGGCCGCCGCCGCCGTGCGGGGTCGAGAACGTCTTGTGCAGGTTCAGGTGCACGATGTCGAAGCCCATGTCGCCCGGCCGCGCGACGCCCAAAATCGCGTTCAGGTTCGCGCCGTCGTAATAGCACAGCCCGCCCGCGTCGTGCACGATCTTCGTGATTTCCTGTATGTTCTCGTCGAAGATGCCGAGCGTGTTCGGGTTCGTCAGCATCAGTCCCGCGGTGTCCTCCCCCGCCGCTTTTTTCAGCGCCTCGAGGTCGACGCGGCCGCCCGCGGTCGACGGAATCGCGATGACCTCGAGCCCGGCCATCGACGCGGACGCCGGGTTCGTGCCGTGCGCGGAGTCCGGGATCAGCACCTTCTTGCGCTTGAAATCGCCCCGGTCGCGGTGGTACGCGTTGATCAGCAGAAGCCCCAGGAACTCGCCGTGCGCGCCCGCCGCCGGCTGGAACGTCACGGCGTCCATGCCGGTGACCTCCTTGAGAATCCGCTCAGTGCGCCAGAGCACCTCGAGGCAGCCCTGCGCGTATTGCTCGCCGGCGAGCGGATGCGCGCCTGCGAAGCCGTCCAGCGCGGCCATCTGCTCGTTGACCTTCGGGTTGTACTTCATCGTGCAGGAGCCCAGCGGATAGAAGCCGTCGCACACGCCGAACGCGCGCTTTTCCAATCCGGCATAGTGGCGGCTCAGGTCGTTTTCGGAAATCTCCGGGAGCCGCGGTTTTTCCGCGCGAAGGAGTTCTTCCGGAACCGGCTTTTCCGGCACGTCCAGCGGCGGCAGGATCGAGAGACCGCGCCCGGGGACGCTCTTTTCAAACAGCAGCTTCATGCTAGCACCTCCCCGACAAATGCGGCGAGCTCGTCGATGTCCGCGCGCGCGTTCATCTCCGTCGCGCACCAGAGGATTCCGCCCTCGACCGGCAGGCCGCCGAGGATGCCCCTGTCCGCGAGCGAGGAGAGCAATCGTTCCGGATCGATCGGGCAATCGGTCACGAACTCGTGGAAGAATTCGCCCCGATGCACCGGCTTCAATCCCGCTTCGGCAAGTTTTTCGCGCAGGTGCGCGGCCTTCGCGCGGCACTGGCGGGCGACCTCCGCGAGGCCCGTTCCGCCCATCGCCGCCATGTACGCGGCCGCGGTCATCGCGCAAAGCGCCTGATTCGAGCAGATGTTCGAACTCGCCTTCTCGCGGCGGATGTGCTGTTCGCGCGCCTGCAGCGT
>JAAYZL010000031.1 GCA_012514855.1 Clostridiales bacterium | reverse complement strand
TCAGATTATTTTTACCATAATATTACAGAATATTTGAGATTGCAAGGAGGAAAACAGGCAAATCAGAACCGTGTTTTGACAAAAATATCGTAAATTGCTCTGACTGCCACCTCAAAATCGACATTATCGACGCCGATAATGATGTTGAGCTCGCTCGAGCCCTGGTCGATCATGCGGACGTTGACCTTGGCGCGATAGAGCGCGGTAAAGAGCTTCGCCGCGGTGCCGCGCGTGCGGACCATGCCCTGGCCGACGGTGGCGATCAGCGCGAGCCCGGACGAAATTTCGATGTGGTCGGGCTGGCAGATCTCGCTCAGGCGGTTGATCAATCTGTCGCGGCAGGCGTTGAGCTGCTTGTCGGAGATGATGACGCACATCGTGTCGATGCCGGTGGGCAGGTGCTCAAACGAGATGCCGAACTCCTCGACCGCCTGCAAGACGCGCCTGCCGAAGCCGAGCTCGGCGTTCATCATCGCCTTTTCGATCGAGATCAGCGAGAAATTCCTGTGCCCGGCGATGCCGGTAATCGGGTACTTGTAGCGAATCTCCTCGGGTCCGTTGACGATCATCGTGCCCGGATGGTCGGGCTCGTTGGTGTTTCGGATGTTCGTGGGGATGCCCTCGCGGTGCACGGGGAAGATCGCGTCCTCGTGGAGCACCGTCGCGCCCATGTAGGAGAGCTCGCGCAGCTCCTTGTACGTGAGCTTCTCGATGCCCTTCGGGTTTTCGACGATGCGCGGGTCGGCCATCAGGAATCCGGACACGTCCGTCCAGTTCTCGTAGAGCTCTGCGGCCGCGGCGCGCGCGACCACGGCGCCGGAGATGTCGCTTCCGCCGCGCGAAAACGTGCGCACGCTGCCGTCCGGAAACGCGCCGTAGAAGCCGGGGATGACGGCGTTTTCGTGTCTCTTGAGCTCCTCGGCGAGCACGCGGTTCGTCAGCTCCGGCGCGAACTGGCCGCGCTTGTCGAACCGCACGCAGCCCGCGGCGTCGATGAAATCCCAGCCGAGGTATTTCGACAGCAGCACGCCGTTGAGGTACTCGCCGCGGCTCGCCGCGAAGTCCGGCGTGCGGATGCGCCCGATCGCCTCCTTCGTCTCGTCGAGCAGCGCGCGCATGTCGAACGCGACGCCCAAATCCGACGCGATTTCGAGATACCTTTCGGCGACCCTTTCGAAGGTCCTCTCGCAGCCCTCGCCCTTCTCGACCTCGGCGTAGCAGCGGTACAGAAGGTCGGTGACCTTCTCGTCCGCGGAAAAGCGCTTGCCCGGCGCGCTCGGCACGACGAACCTGCGCCTGGGGTCGGAGAGCAGAATATCCCGCGCCCTGCGGAAGCCGCCCGCGTCCGCGAGCGACGAGCCGCCGAATTTGCAAACCCTTGTGTTCATGTGATAAGCCTCCCCGAAGCACTTCCCGGATATTATATGAGGCGGACAAATGTCCGTCAAGGGGAGAATCGTTAAGGCTTTCACAGGCGGACGGTTGTTTTTCTGCCGGAAACACGAAAAAGCGCCCGACCTCCGCTTGAAGGTTGGGCGCACGGCGTGCTGTGAAGGTTGGGCGCGCGGCGTACTGCGAATGCATCCAACGCGGGCCGGGGAAAATATTCCGTCAGACCTGGCTCTGCCGGACGATGCGCATCGCGTCCCCGAAATACCTCTCCATGTCCGAATCGGAGAGCTTCATCGAATCCTTGAAGTAGCCGAGCAGTTTCCCGGGGCGCGTCTTGCAGTAGTTGTTGAGCTTTTTGAGCGCGTTCGCGTAGTTGCTCATCGAAAAGCCGAACTTCTCCATGTGGCGGGGCATCTCGCTTTTGAGCGCCTCGAACCGCTCGGTGAACAGCTTAAGCACGTTCTCGGTCGTCCACTCGGTCGCCATCATCCGCCCCATGTAGGTCAGGAACCGGTCGCGGAATGTGTCGTTTTTCATCAGCGCGATGAACAGCGCGTTGTCGGTAAATTTGTTCGTGCCCATGCCGCCCGGCGCGAGCCAGCGGCCGATGGAGTTCGTGTTTTCGAAGAACGCCCAGTCGAGGTCGAACAGGCAGTATCGCCACTTGCCGTCGGCGTTTGCGTTGCGGTAGCGCTTGACGTTGAGCGTATCGCCGTTGCCGACGAAGATCTCCAGCGCGTGGTACTCGATGTAGTTCTGCAAATCGATGACCTCGCCGACGGCGGCGAGCGCCTGGTCGCCCTTGATGCCGTTTTGCTTGACCCAGGCGAGCATCTCGGCGTAGGTGTCGTTCGAGCCCTGCATCACGCGGCTGTTCGCCTTGATGAGGTCGATCTTGTCCTCGTCGCCCTCCCAGCCCTCGAACTGGCAGATCGAGTGCTTGTCGATGCGCTCGCGGAGGTTGTAGTGCCCCCAGTATTCGCCGTTCAGGTACACGACCGCGAGCTCCGTCTCCTGGTACATCACGCTCGAGCCCCTCGCGAGGCTCTGCAGCACGGAGTCGCGCATGCGCGTCTTGTCGCCGTCCTGCCCCGAGCCGCGCAGCAAAAACGACTGGTACTCCTCGTACGGCCGGTTCTCGAAGATGCGCGCATGGAAGCGGTTCGTCCCGGCAAACTC
>JAAYZL010000261.1 GCA_012514855.1 Clostridiales bacterium | reverse complement strand
TCATTCCCGCGCCGGGCGCCGGAAGCTGGTCGATGACCGTCGCTCCGGAGCCGGACAGGACGCCCTTCAGACCCGCGCCCTTGAGCGCCGAAATCGCGTCGGAAACGGCCATTCCGCTCACGTCCGGTACGGTCGCCTCGGCGAGCGGCTTCTCGTTCGTCCTCGGCGCGACGCCGAGATAGATCAGCGACTGCAAAAGGATTTCCTTCGCAAACGGCGCCGCGGTGACGGACCCGAAGTCCACCCCGAGGTTTGCCTCGTCGACGACGACCATCACGGCGATCTGCGGATTGTCCATCGGCGCGAAGCCGATGAACGAGCCGATGTGCTTATCCGCGGACACGACGCCGTCGACGTAGACCTGCGCCGTGCCGGTCTTGCCGCCGACGCGATATCCCTCGAGGTAGCCGTTCCGGCCGCCGCCGTTCGTCACGACGTCCTCGAGCAATTTCCGCATCAGCGCCGACGTGCTCTCGGAGATCGTCCGGTTTTTGACGACCGTCTCGCCGCGCTCGATGACCTCGCCGTCGCCGGAGACTATCTCTTTGACGACGTAGGGCTTCAGAAGTTTCCCTCCGTTGATCACGGAACACGCCGCTGTCAGAAGTTGGATGGGCGTGACCGCGACCGACTGCCCGAAGCCGATGCGCGCGAGGTCGACGCGCTTGACGACGCTCTCGGGAATCACGATGCCGCTCCCCTCGCCGGGGATGTCGACGCCGGTCGGCTTTCCGATCCCGAACGCCTCGAGGTAATCGTAAAAGCGCGTGATGCCGAGCCTGAGGCCGAGCTCGACGAACACCGGGTTGCAGGAGTTGTTCAGCGCCTTCGCCATCGACTCCGCGCCGTGCGGGTTGCCCCAGCAGCGGATTCTGCCGCCCTCGACGACCACCGAGCCGGAGCAGTAGAACCCCTCGGCGACGTGCGTGACGCCTGCGTCGAGCGCCGCGGACGCCGTCAGGATCTTGAACGTCGAGCCCGGCTCGTAGGCGTCGGCGATCACGGTGTTGCGCATCCGCTCGGTCAGAAGCTCGACGTCGCTTCGCGGCGGGTCGTTCAGGTCGAAGTCGGGCTTCGCGACCATCGCGAGGATCTCGCCGGTCTGCGGGTTCATCACGAGTATGCGCACGGCCTTCGCGCGGTTGACCGAGAGCGCCTCGCGCGCCGCCTTCTCCGCGAACGACTGGATCGACGCGTCGATCGTCAGCGTCACGCTGCCGCCGTCGACCGCCGGCACGTACTCGCTCGCGCCGTAGCTCAGCTCCCGGCCCTTGCCGTCGATCTCCTCGAGTATGCGCCCGGCCTTGCCGGACAGGTAGTCGTTCAGGGACTGCTCGAGCCCCGCCTGCCCGACGCCGTCGATCGTCGTCAGCCCCAAGAGCTGCGAGGCGTACGCGCCCATCGGGTAGTAGCGGCGGCTGTCCTCCTCCAGATACAGCCCGTCGAGCGCCTTCGAGCCGGCCTTCGCGTGCTCGGCCATCATGGTCTTCAATTGCTGCGCGGTCTCGCGGGGCAATTGGCGCTTGATCGTCACGCCGCCCTTCGACTTGTCCGACACGCGGCGGGCGATCTCGTTTTCCTCCATGTCGAGCACCGGCGCGAGGATTCTCGCGAACGCCTGGACGTCCCTGACCTGCCGGGGACTCGCCGAGGCGATGTATGCGGTCGCGCTCATCGCGAGCGCGGTGCCGTTGCGGTCGTAGATCGTGCCGCGCGTCGGCGTCACGACCGACTGGCTCGTCCATTGCGCCTGCGCGCGGCGCTCAAGCTCGACCGCCGCGATCGCCTGCAGATAAAAAAGCCGCGCGACCAGCAGCAAAAACAGCAGGAAAAACGCGGCCATACATGCCGCAAGGCGGCGACGGACGACCGGTCCCGTAAGAACCAAGCGCATCCCTCCCCGCCTTGAAAAATCAGCGAACCACCCCTTCTGCGCCGGGCATACCGGCGGTCAGCGTCAGTGTTTCCCCATACGCGGCAGGCAGATTGACCACCCGGATCGCGCCCTCGTCCGGGCGCTGCATGCCAAGCTTCACAGCGAGCGCCTCGATCCGGTCGGGATTCTTGAGCATCGAGAGCGACAGCGCGAGGTTTTCCCTGCGCGCGTTCAGCTCGACGATCTCCCGTGAAACCGAGGCGATGCGCTTCGACTGCCCGGAGATTCTCTCGAGCATGCCGATCTGCAAAAACAGCCCGGCAAAGAGAATCGCCACCAGCAAAACCTTCGCCGCGCGGCCCCTCTTCCTGCGTGCGGACAATCCCGTCTGCCGCGTGATCATTTCTATTCCCTCGCTTTCCCGATTAGAACCCGTCCCCCGGGACTTGTCCCCCCGCACATCAGTCCTTCGGGCTGTAATAGCGGTCGTTCACGTATTCGAGCAGGCTCTCGATGTCCCTTTCGGCGAGCTCGCAGGTCGCGGCGAACTTGTCCTCGTCCCAAATCTCGAGGTAGCGGCCGACGCCGACAAAGCGGATCGCCTTGTCCATGTCGGCCTTTTTGCGAAGCGCCGGCGGCAGAAGCACGCGCCCCTGCTGGTCGAGGCGCTGGCCGGTGAACGAAAACGCCTTGATCAGGCGCACGTAGGCCATGCCGCGCGCGTCGCTGTCCGGAATCCGGTCGAGGCGGGTGCCGATCTCGTCCCACTTCTCGACGGGATAGAGCGCGATGGCGTTGAACTCGTTGTTGAGCCCGATCGTGAAGCCCTCCCCGAGCGCGCCCCGGTACGCCGAAGGGATGGTCACGCGCCCCTTGGGGTCAATCGTATGCGTGTAGTTGCCGGAAAATTCAGCGCCGTTCACGAGCTCACCTCCCCCACGCGATAATCGTCCTCCACATTATACCATAGATAGGGAATATAATCCACACATTGCCACCGAATTCACACTTTTTTCAAAATTCGACAGGAATCGTACAAAAAAGCGACGCCTCGCGCCGAGACGTCGCATTCTTGGAATGATTTCTTCAGAGATTCGTGGGTTCAGGCGGCATTGCGCCGGAAAAAAAGGGTCTTTTCCCGCAAAAAACAGGGCGGGGCTGCCCTTATTCGGGCATTCCCCGCCACACAAGGCCCCCTGTCACGCCGTGACTTCAAACTGTATCTGGTTGGAGCCGTCCATCCAGAGGCGCTCGATTTTGTAGTAGTCCCGCTCCTCGGGGTGGAACACGTGCACGATCACGTGCGCGTAGTCGAGCACCACCCAGCGCGACTCGCCGCCGAGCCCCTCGCGCCTGCGGGCGGGAATTCCGTCCGCGCCGAGCTTTTCCTCGACGTCCTCGGCGAGGCTGCGCACCGCCTGCACGTTGCGGCCGCTGGCGATCACGAAGAAGTCGGTGATCGACGTCAGGTGATCGACCTCGAGGATCGTGATGTCGGTCGCGCCCTTTCGGTTCAGCACGTCCGCGATCTTGAGCGCCAGTTCCTTGGATTTGACCATTGCTCTACCTCCCGTTTTGCGTCATCAGTTCCAGCGTGCGGGGGTGCGGCGCGCTCCCCCTCTGCCCGAGATAAGCGTATGTGAGCTCCGCGCACCTGGATGCGGCGGCTTTGAGATCGGCCTCGGCGAGCGCGCGGACATCGGATAGCCCCGGAAAGTCCCCGCGCTCCGGCTCGATGAAGTCCGCGACGTAGATCGCGAGCTCGAGGCCCGACATCCCCCGCCGCCCGAGCGTGTGGTTGCGGATCGCTTCGAGTATCTCCGGGTCGCGCACGCCGAATCTGTCCCGCGCGACCGCCATGCCCGCCGGCGCGTGCACGAGCTTCGGGTCGGCGCGCTCGAGCTCGTCCGCGACGCCCTCCGCGAGCCGAAGCTGCTCTATGTAGGGCGCGCATTTCGCGGCGTCGTGCAAAAGTCCGGCGATTCGCGCGGCCGCCCCGTCGAGGCCGTGGATGGCCGCGAGCCGCTCGGCGGTTTCCCGGACGCCCAGGGTGTGCGAAAACCGGCTGGGCGTCAGCATTTCCCGGAGCGCGCGCTCGGCCTCCCCCTCCGGCATCGACATCAGGTACAGCCCGCGCGTCCGGATGTGGCGCTCGACGGGGGCGGAGACCATGTCCGCAAGCGGCGCGCGCACGGCCGCGAGCTCTCGGATACGCGTCGAGGAAATGTCCGGAATGTCGCCGTCGAGCCACCGTACAAGCGCGCCCTCCGGAACCTCGTCCGCGCAGTCCTTTCGCCGGGCGGCCGCGAACGAGCACATCCGAAACACCTCGCGGTAGTCGCGCCACGTCAAGAGGTTCGGCAGCGTGTCCGAGCCGATCACGTAGACGATGTCCCAGCCCGGCCGCTCGGAGCGGATTCTTCGAAGCGTGTCGACCGTGTACGTCGTCCCCGGCCGGAGCACCTCGGCGTCGGAGACGGCAAACTCCCCGGCGGCCGCGAGCGCGGCCATTTGCAGCCTGTCCTCCGCGCGCACGTGGCAGCGCTTGTGCGGCGGATCGCCCGCGGGCATGAGCACCGCCTCGTCGAGCGACATTTGTTCCCGGGCCGCGCGCAAAAGCGCCAGATGCCCCAGGTGCACCGGGTCGAGCGTGCCGCCGAGTATGCCGATTTTCCGTCGTTCCATATTGCTATTATACCCCAAGCCGCCGCGTATGAAAAGCGAAAATCTGCGCTAATATGCGGCATAGACCGCTTTTTTTGGGGAAAAATTGGATTGGGAGGGGTGCAAATGGGCAGAAAAATCGACCGCATCGCGCTCAGCGCGGTGCTCGCGGCGGGGCTGTACCTGTTCTACGCCGCGGCCTTTCGCAGCATCCCGGCGGCGATCGCGCTGGCGTTTGTGTCGATGCTGCTCCTCCACAACGCGCTCTCGGGGCTGTTCGGGCGCGGCAGAGCGAGGGAAAAGCTGCGCGATAGAGCGCGTTCCGCGCTGTCCGGCTGGGCGTTGCTCGACGAAGGCGGCGTCGAAAAGCGCGTGCGGGCGCTGCTCGACAAGGCGTATCCCGGCGAGGCCGACCGCGCGGAGATCGCGGCCGTCGTCCGGCATCCGGAGGGCGCGCCGCTGACCGTCGACGCGCTGCTCGAGGCGTGGAAGGGGCGCAACTGCGAGAAACTGATCGTCGCCGCAACCGTCCCGGCCGACGCACGCGCGCAGGCGTACGCGAGGTCGCTGAAAAACCCCGGCGTCAGGCTGATCGACGGGCAACAGCTTCAGGAACTGCTGATGAAATTTCCGCCGGAGCCTTCGGAAACCGCGCAGCCCGCGCCGAGGAGGCGCCGGTGGGGCATCCAGATCAGCCGCGAGCGCGCGCCGAGGAAGCTGCTGTTCGGGCTGATGCTGCTCGCGATGTACGTGCTGATGGGAAACATCCTGTACCTCGGAGCGTCGCTCCTGTCGCTCCTGTTCGCCGGGCTCGGGTTCCGGAAGCGCCCCGTCCCCAAGAAACTCTTTGAATGAAAGCCGTCGCCCGCGGATGGAAAACCGATAGGCTGAGCCCTTTGCCGCAGGCAAAGGGCTCCAAGTACTTGTGTTGTTATATTGCTCTACCGACTATACCTTGCGGGTCGCGGCATATGGAATTGGCAGAGCAACAATATGACGGGCCGAGAATTACGCATAGTCCGCAACGTTGTCCTTGGTCAGCAGAACCGGATCGATCCAATAAGCCGCCTCAAGCTTGCCGGTCTCGATGTATTCAATGGCGCGGTCAATCGCCGCGACGGCGATGCCCGCGCTGTCCTGCAGAACCGTCGCATCCATTTCGCCCGCGGCGACCGAAGCGACAGCGGCGGCGATGGCGTCGATACCAATGACCAGGATCTGACCATTTTTGCCGGCATCTACAATCGCGTCATAAGCGCCGAGGGCCATCTCATCGTTATGCGCAACCACCGCGCCAATGTCGCTATTGGTTTGCAGCCAGGTCTCCATCAGGGACATGCCTTCCTCTCGCTTCCAGTTGCCCGGCTGTGAGTAAAGGACGTTGATATCCGGGTAATTCGCCAGAACGTTGTGGATACCATCATTGCGATTGATCGCCGCCGAGTTGCCGGTCGGGCCTTCGATGATGACGATGTTTCCCGGTTGCCCAAGTTATGT
>JAAYZL010000260.1 GCA_012514855.1 Clostridiales bacterium | reverse complement strand
GGTCGGTCGAGCCCTCGATCGAAATCTCGTTGTCGTCGTAGAGCGCGATCAGCTTGTTGAGCTTCAGCGTCCCCGCGAGCGAGCAGCACTCGTGCGAGATGCCCTCCATCATGCAGCCGTCGCCCAGGATCGCGTAGGTATAGTGGTCGACGACCGGGAACCCCTCGCGGTTGAACTTCGCGGCGAGGTGCCTCTCCGCCATCGCCATGCCGACCGCGTTCGCGATGCCCTGCCCGAGCGGTCCGGTCGTCGTCTCGACGCCGATCGTGTGCCGGTACTCCGGGTGGCCCGGCGTCCTCGAGCCGAACTGCCGGAACGCCTTCAGGTCGTCGATCGAAAGCCCGTAGCCGAACAGGTGCAGAAGCGAATACAGGAGCATCGAGCCGTGGCCGGAGGACAGCACGAACCGGTCGCGGTCGATGAACTTCGGGTTTTGGGGGTTGTGCTTCATCTGGCGGCCCCAAGTCGCGTACGCCATCGACGCGGCGCCCATGGGCATGCCGGGGTGGCCGGACTTGGCCTTCTGAACGGCCTCCGCGCTCAGCACGCGGATGGCATTGACAACCATCTGTTCCTTGTTCATATCGTTGATCTCCTCCTGTGATTGCTGAATTCTATCTTACCATATCCCCGGGCGGAACGCGAAGCGTTTTCCCGAATCTTCTCCCGGATTTTCCGTTATTTATCGATGAGCGCCATCTGGATCGGCGAGAGGTCGAGCTCCTCGAACTCCCCGATCAGCTTGAGCAGCTCGCCCAGCATGAACCGGACGCCGCCGGGCACGTCGCTCTCGAGGTTCAGAGGCATGACCGGGTCGTGCACCGAGAGCCGAAGCTGCAGCCACGCGCTCTCGACCTCGCCCTCGAGGTCGAACAGTATGCGCACGCCCTCGCGGTTGTCGGGCGCGAGCCGCCACGCGGGGTTTTCGAGCGTGTGCGAGAGCACCGCCTCGATCACGTCCTGCCCGGTCTGCTTAAAGTCGTCCGTATAGATGCCCAGCCGCAGTTCGAGCGACTCGACCGGCTCCTGCAGCCCCTCGATCAGGGTGTAGAGCGTCTCGCCCTCGCGCTTGCGGTTCATCGCCTCGCAGATCAAAAGCGTCACGAGGTACATGCCGTCGTCGAGGAAGTGGTTGTCGCGGAACGCCGCGTGGCCGCTCGTCTCGATCGCGAGCGGGCAGTCGATGCCCTCCTCGTTTAAGCGGATCGCCTCGTTGATCACGTTTTTGTAGCCGCGCCGGTAGCGGTAGTGCGTGCCGCCCCACTCGGTGATGAACTTCGCGAGCCCCGAGCTCGTCACGGAATCGGTGACGAACGTCAGCCCCGGCTTCTCCGTGAGCAGCATCGCCGCGACGAGCGCGATCAGGCGGTTGCGGTTGATCGCGCGGCCCTCGCTGTCGACGATCGCGGCGCGGTCGCAGTCCGCGTCGAAGATCACGCCGAGGTCGGCGCCGTGCTTCAGGACCGCCTCGGAGAGCGAGCGCATCGCCTCCGGGTTCTCCGGGTTCGGCGCGTGGTTCGGGAAATTTCCGTCGGGCTCGAGGAACTGGCTGCCCTCGATCCACGCGCCCAAATCCTCCAAAAATTTCGCGTAGAAGCCGCCGGCGCCGTTGCCCGCGTCGACGACGACGTGCAGCCCCAAGAGCGGCTTCGGCGCGTCGTCCTCGAGCTTTTCGCGGATGAGCTCGCGGAGCGACTTCTTGTACATCTCGAGGAAGTCGATCGGCGTCACGAGCCGCACCGGGACCTCGGCCGCCGACGCGATCTTCAAGAGCTCCGTCACCTCGTCGCCGGTGATGCCGCCAAGCTCCGTCATGAATTTGAAGCCGTTTTTCTCGGGCGGCTGGTGGCTCGCGGTCAGCATGATCGCGCCGTCGGCGCGCGTCTTTTCGTCGATCGTCGTCATGAACATCGCGGGCGTCGTGCACAGAGAGCAGTCGAACACGTCGCAGTCGGCCGCGGTGAGGCCGCGGATCAGCGCCGCCTTCAGCCGCGGGCCGGAGTTGCGCGAATCGCGCCCGACCGCGATTTTGAGCATGTCGGGCGTCGTCAACCGCCGCTTTGCCAGCCACACGGCGAACGCGTAGCCGAGCTTTTCGGCGAATTCGTCGGTCAGTTGCTCCTCGTCGCCGCGGATGTCGGAGCCGCTCTTCAGCTTCAGCCACGTGCCAGGATCGGAGCTCATAATATCCCCCTTCTATGTAGGTAGATGTCGTGCGTCGCCTCGAGCTCGCCGTCCGGGAGCGGCTTCTCGCCGCCGTGGAGCTTCGAAAGCGTCAGCACCTTCGCGATGGACTCGATGCCCTCGAGCCTGTACGCGGCCTCGATGGCGCTGTCGGCGACGGCGACGAGGCCGTGGTTGCCGAGCAGGAACGCGTCGTGCGTCTTCAAGACCTCCGGGATGTCGGCGTTGACGTCCTCGGTCGAGGGCCTTCCGTAGCGGCAGACCGGGACGCGGTCGAACAGTATCAGCATCTCGGGGTAGCCGACGCTCTCGATGGGCTTCCCGGCGAGGGCGAACGCGGTCGCGAACGGCGGGTGCGCGTGCGCGACGCCCAAGACGTCCGGACGGTTCCGGTAGACGCACAGGTGCATCTTGAGCTCGCTGGACGCGACCCGCCCGGGCTTCGCGGAGAGCGTCTTCCCGGTCGAAACGTCGACCTCGACGAGGTCGTCCGGCCCGAGCCCCTCCTTGCAGACCGACGACGGGGTGATCAGAATCGAATCGCCGAGCCGGACGGACACGTTCCCCTCGTAGGCGTTGACCATGCCGCGCGCGTACAAAAGCTTCGCCGCCTTCAGGCAGTCCTCCGCCGCGCGCTTGTTGTCGTTCATAGAAAATCGACCTCCTCGGGCTTGCAGGACAAGATGTAGTCGTAGAGCGGCTTGAGGCGCGCGTAGCCCTCGGATATCTCGTCGGCGAGCGCGGGCGTCTTGGCGATTCGCAGCGGCACCTCGCGCTCCAGATAGAACGCGCGCATCCTGTACCACGGGACGAGCGCCTCCGGAAGGCCGTCCGGCATCGCGATCCTTTTAAACGGCTCGCCCTTCAATTCAAACGACTGAAGCGCATTTGCGGCCAGCGGCAGCATCTCCTCGGGCGCTACGCGCATCCGGCGGCGCAGCGCGTTCATCGCCGGGCGGTTTTCGCTGTAGTAGCCCATGCCGAAGTAGGCCGCCTCCGCGTTGATCTCGAAATAGACGCCCAAGGTCGTCTTGCGCTCCTCGCCGGGCCTGCGGAACGCGAGCCACACGTGGTCGCGGTAGGGCGACTTGTCGTTGGAAAAGCGCACGTCGCGGTTGATGCGCGAGACGACCTTCGACGGCGCGCGCTCGAGCGACGCGTCCATATTCTCGACCGCGGGAGCGAGCGCCTCCGCGAGCGCAAGGCTCGGCTCGCGCACCGCCCGCAGGTACCAGTCGCGGTTCTGCTGAAAGAATTCGCGGTTGTTGTTGAAGCGTATCGCCATGAAGAACTCGATCGCCTCGTCGGTGTATCCTTGAAACGTCATGGGTTTTCCTTTCTCTTTCGCTCCGGGCGCTTCACCGGGGTGAAGCGGTTCGTCCTTCCGAGCTCCTCCTGCCGGAGCCTCCTCTTGAGCAGCATCTTCTCCTTGCGCGCGCGCCGGGCCCTTCTGGAGCTCAAGAGCAGCGCGACCGTCAGCGCGAGCAGCACCGCGCCCGCGCCGATCAGCATGAACAAAAACATCGGGTTCTCGCCGAGCTTCGTCGATTCGCCGCTGTACGGCGCCTCCGCGCGGTCGTCGGTCAGCCTGTGCCCGTCGCGCGCGATTTTGATGTTGACCGGCGGGCTCAGCGCCGCGCGCCGCTGGCCGTCCTGCCCGCGGTAGGAGAGCTCGAACGCGAACGCCTGGTCCTCGGTCACCGGCACGTACACGCGGCGGTGCGTCGTCGTGCGGTTCGCGAGCACCGCGAAATCCCAGAGCGACGTACCGGTCGAGCTCTCGGAAAGCCGCCCGTTTTCGAGGTCGCGGTCGCCGGCGTTGACGATGTAGACGTCGACCGGCGCGTTGCCGCCGCGCGCGATGACCGGGTAGGGGGCCTTCGCGTAGACCGAAATCTCCGCCTCGCCGCCCTCGGGCAGCGCCTTGAGCGGAACCGGCTCGGTCAGGGTCTCGATCACCGCCCCGGACTGGCTCAGCGCGCGCACGCGGAACTGGAACTCGGCGTCCCCGCGCACCGGGTACTCGCGGCGGATGACGATGGGCTTTTCGCCGTTCAGTATCTCGACGCCGTCCAGAATCAGCCCGCCGAACGCCTCGTCCGTCACGGCGATGTCGTAGAAGTCGACGTTTCCGAAGTTCGCGACCGTCAGCGTCGCGACGACGGTCTCGCCGTAGCGCGCGACCTCGCGGTCGAGGTTGAGCGTCGCGTCGAGCTGCTCGCTCGCGAGCAGTATCCTCTCGTCGTCGAGCGCCTTCGAGCATTCCTTGCCGGACTCGGCCGGCACCGTGTAGCTGAGCCGGGGCTTCGAGACCGCGCTCGCGGAGATCGTCACTTTGCTGGTGAACAGCCGCGACTCGCCGACCTCGAGCAGCTCCACCCGGCCGGTGAAGTCGCCGAGCGCGTCGCTCAGGCGCAGCGCCGCGAGCTGCACGTTTCCGGTGTTGCGCACGCGGTAGGTGATCGTCACGACGTCGCCCATCCGCACGAACGTGCCCGTGAACTGCCGCGTGAACTCGACGCCCGGCTGCGCGATCGCCTTCTCGATCGGGCACTCGGGGGTGTAGTTGACGGTCTCGCGGTCGCCGGCGATGCCGTCGTGCGACAGCGTGTACTTGATCAGCCCCTCGTCGAGCTCGTCCTCGGTCACGGTGTGCTGCCGGTTGAACATCTTCGAGTCGCCGGCGTCGATCTGGCCGAGCGGCTCGATGTGCAGCCCGTCGGACGAGGCGATGTAGACGTTCTCGGCGTCGTACTCCGACGCGTTCGTGATCGTGAACGTCAGCGTCACGTCGCCCGGCACGACGAGCTCGGCGGGCTTGACGCTCAGGCTGATGTTCAGAATCCGGCGCACCGGCGGGAGCGTCGCCAGGCTCT